>DAONDQ010000005.1:0-60270 GCA_035402645.1 Candidatus Cloacimonadota bacterium
TGTGTGATGATATATTTTGGCTGATCAGAAAAACTATGTTTGATGAGATTGGCGGATATGATTTAAATTTCTTTCTCCAGTCCGAAGATTATGAATGGCAGGCCAGGGCAAAGAAATACGGTTACAGGATTTTCTACACTCCTTACGCAAAACTATGGCATAAAGTCAGTATGACAATAGGTAAGTATTCTCCACTCAAAGCATATTATGATGCGCGCAACCCCATGATCGTGATTCTCATGTATAAATCCCCCCAGTTTTTCAAACGATTTTTCCGGGATTACGTAAAAAGAATCGTTATCAGTTCCCTAAAAAATCTTCGGAAACTACAGATAAGGATGGCTTTTAATCAATGTCGAGGTTTGTGCTCGGGAATCCTATGGGGATTTAAAAACCATAAATTTACTTGGAGTCATTTTATATGATAAAGATCATTCGGAAACCTTATATCAATCTTACTCAAGAGGACCTCAAGAACATTGAAAAGATAAATGCCGATTTCGGAGGCTTGATATTTCATGAAGTTCAGTTCAATGTGATCGTAAAAGAAACATTTAGAACAGAACTATTTTATTGGTTAGCTATTTCAAATGAGGGCAAACTAATTGGATTTTGTCCTATGCATACTGAAAAACGCGGTTTGTTGAAATATACTTTTTCAAGTCCTTCGCATTTGGGTGTACCATATGGTGGATGGATCTTCGATTCTTCACAAGTGTCTCACGATGAGCTGATAAAAGGCATGAAACTTAGTTTTAATGAAATCAGTTTATACTTTTCATCAATTCAATATCCCTCTGACACGTTATCTCAGACACAACTACCCATGAAACGGCTGGCAACTCCCATCATTGATCTTTCTCAATCAGAAGAAGACATATGGTCAAAATCCCTTAAATATGCAAGAAGAAATAGAATTAGAAAAGCTCAGAAAGAAGGAGTGGTTTTAAAAATCTATGGGGTGGAAGGATTTGATAAGTTCTACCCTTGTATGCAGGATCTTCATAAAAGAATTAATGTGCCAGTAAAACCAGAGGCTTATTATCGTAAAATTCTAGATTACTATGCTCCTAGAAACCAGGCTCGTCTCTTCATTACAGAAAAAGATGGAGAAGTTCTTTCCGGTGGTCTCGTTGTTGGAAATCAGAAATTTATGCATGGCTGGGAAGCTGGAATCAGGGAGAATGCACCATCGATTGGACTGAATGAAACTATGTATTGGGAGATAATTGTCTGGGCTAAACAAATAGGTACATCCTTCGTTGACTTTTGTGTAATCGACGAAGTGAATCTTCCCAATATTGCTTTTTTTAAATTAGAATTTACCAGATTGGTTGTTCCATTTTATCATATTGTTAGGTCTTCTTTAAGTTCAAAAATAATATCTAAGCTACAAAAAAGATTAGGTAAATAGATAGTTGACAACTGAATAGTTTGCGGAATTAACAAATCAGCAAGTTTTGCGATCTAATTTGCTTATTTATTTTTCCTTTGAATTAAGGTAGTTTGCCCATCCCTTAGGAGCTTTAGTGGAAATTGCTGCAGTGTTGAGCTCATCCGAAGATACTTCGTGTCCATTAAGATAGACAGAAGTATTTGCGGTGGGAAACAAATCTTCGCTTGCATTAAGCAAGGGGAATTTGCGATTATCAAAACCCATTAGAATAGCTAAAGTTTTATCCATGATCGTAGCGTTTTCGGATATCATTATGATTCCAAGGGGAAGAGGTTCAGGTCTGAGAGGTCCATTTCCCTGTCCACCAATAATACCATCGCAAATGTAGAGAATGGATCTTTCCTGCTTATCTGAAAGCGTACCATCAGGTTTTCCATTGATTGCTATTTTGTTCAGATCCATCACCATTCTCCATGTTGTATCATTACCATACCACCCAGCAGAAAGATTTTGTTCAGCTGAAGGTCTGCTCAGCCGACAGATCATTTTCACCAATAAAGAGAGTGGTCTATACGTAGGTGAGGATATTTTATGATTCGCTTTATCAGAAATTATTTCTGCCATATGCATCATGAAATTCTTCCCTGGATAGCAGTCACCACCCTGTTTTGTGCTTCCGAACCTGTGATGGGGCAGAAAATCTTTGTCTCCATTGAATCCAACAAGAAGCTTTAAAGCATTGGTAATTCCAGCCTTCTGGTGTGTTTTAGCTTTTGGCAGGGCAATAATATAATCTGCTTCAAATAGCTCCTTTGCGATGCAATAGAGATGCTTACCTTTTTTATGGGATTGGGCTAGTCGTCTGGGATCATAATTTGTTACTCTAAATAATGGTGTTTCAGTTGTGATTGGTTCCAGGTAACTCTTTTCAGCCATATCAAAGATCACATACTTTGAGAGGTCTCTAATTTCCTCCTGAAAGCTACTCATTTTGCCATTGAAAATGGTTCTTCTGAAATCGATTATCGAGATTGGAATACGGTATCGTTCGGAAAGATCATAAATGTGCTTTTTGAAAGTATCAGTGACTAACGCATTCCAATCACAGCCTTGAACTGGAGCATCAGCAATGATGACTTTAGCTGGTTGATTCTCAAGGACTATTTGCACAATGGCAAGGATAAAGTTGGGATGGGTCGTGAGGCACCATTTATCATGTTCTTTGAGATTATGTCTTACCCAATTTGGTTTGATCAGAACACTCTTTCCACGTAATTTTGCCAAGTCAATACCTGCATCTCTAACCATATCGCATAAAATCTGACATAATTTATTGGTATCCAAGTATATTTTGGAAAGAAAATCCAAGTTTCTTTCAGTCAAACTTGAATATAAGGTTTTTATATTAAGATTACTTTGATTGTCTGCCATAACTTCTTCCAAACTATTAATTTATTTATAATCTATTATACTTATGCATAAAGGATATGTCAAGTGAAACATCCAAAGTAAATTGGAATATCCTATGAGCAGATTGAATAATCTAAGATGTTTTATTGAATTCCTACATATCAATTTGTATGGGTTGCTATCAGAAACAACTGCATTTAATCTTATCAAATTCCTTGACTCAAAGAGGGTCGGATAATATACAGAATTCAGATATCATAAGCTTTTCAGCTATGAAGTTAAAGGAGAAATTCAAATGCAAGACATTTATCTTCTTTTAGATTATCGGGGCAATTTTGGATCAAAATACACAGCAGTACCTTATCGCAGTGGTATGGACAAAGCACTTTTAACAGAATATTTCACTGCCCTGGATTACAATCCCATTTTTATGAGTTTTACTGATATAGACTTAGCCAATGATTCGTATAAAGATAAAATCATTCTGTATACATCTTCTGAGGATGAAGGGCATTATTATAAAAGTTTTATTGAGGACGTTATCTTAGCTTTGGAATTAACAGGAGCAATCGTCATTCCCAATTTTAAGTATCTCAGGGCACATGATAACAAGGTTTTTATGGAATTTCTAAGGAATATGTCAGATTTGAATGAGATTAAGAACATCCAATCTCGAGGGTTTGGGACGTGGGAAGAACTAAGAAAGAACATTAGTTCCCTACCTATTCCATGTGTGATAAAAAAAACTGCAGGTGCGATGAGTAGCGGGGTGACCAGAGCTCTTACGAAGAACGAATTGCTGAAGAAGACAGCAGTATTTAGTCAATCTGTTCATCACAAGACAGATCTCTTAGATATGGTAAGATCATACCTCCATAAAGGATACGTCAAAAACTCAACCAATCGGCGGAAATTTATTGTGCAAAATTTTATTGGAGGATTACAAAATGATTGGAAGGTTCTCATTTTTGGGGATAAGTATTATATTCTTTATCGCGGCACACGCGATAACGATTTTCGAGCAAGTGGGAGTGGGAAGTTTGTTTTTACAAAAGAGATACCAGCAGGAATATTAGACTTTGCCCTTAGAATCTTTCAAGCAATGGAAGTCCCATGTCTCTCAATAGACATAGCTTATGATGGTCATCAATTCTATCTGATTGAATTTCAAGCTCTTTATTTTGGAACGACCACAATTGAAAAATCACCGTTCTATTTTGCATTTAATCATAGTTCTTGGGATTTGATCGAAGGAAAATCAATATTGGAAAAAGAATATGTGTCAGCACTTCATCAATACATATTGGATCATGTAAAATGAAATCAGTATTTCGAAGCAGAGAGGAGGTTTGATTTTTAAGATTTTATTGATATTGGATTTCCCTTCTTGATAATCATTCAATTGCTATAGAAAAAGCCTTAACTAATAAGTGCTTAAGCAACTTGAATTTTTACTTGACAGTCCTCAATGAAATTCAAATCAGTGAAAACATGTACATGTTTATTGTATGATAATTCTTTTAAAAGTTAAATTTTATTATTATATAAAATTATTCATGATATTGAACATGGATCATATTGAAAACTCCGTTCTCAATTTCAATGAATTTAAGGAGATTCGTGATTAAATTCGATAGACATTCCATTCTACCATATTGTCAGTTCATATTTTGTTTAAGATATTCAAAGATAAAAGGATTTTGTAAATAATTTGTTAAAACAAAAGTTTGTTTTGAGTTATTCCACCCAGGTGGTCAACCAAATATTACAAATGGTTGCAAGCATTATTGTTGCTCGTATCGCAGGTCCTTCTGTATTGGGTACGATTGCATTTGGATTAGCTTACGTTGGGATGTTTGGGTTTATTGCACAATTGGGCTTAGGCAGTGCTCATATGAAAATGATTTCGGAAGGGAAGGATCTAGGAAATTGCATTTCTACCTATAGGGTCATGAACTATTTTACGACAGCATTATTTATTGTTGTTACCTTGGGGTTTTTAACATTCCAGAAATTCATATTACATACAAATTTTGAAACATCTGATCATATCTTCGTCGTCATTGTCTTTACAATGGTTTATGGCATCCAAGCTTTATTAGGTGTTGCTAAAACGACTTTCTCTGCCAGAATTGAACAGGCAAAACTGGATATCCCTGAACTGGTAAGGAATGTTCTTTTGCAAATTGGTCGTATAACCATTGTTCTAATAGGACTTCGCACAAAAACGTTGGCTGTCTTTAATCTTGCTACAGTAATTCTTGTTGCCGTCTGGATCACATATTTATTTAAAGAATATCCGCGCGGGAATTATGACAAAGAATTGGCGAAAGCATATATTAAAATAGGTATCCCTATCGTGATCTTAGGTTTTGCTTCAGGGATGATATCAAACTTGGATAAAGTACTGTTGCAATTTTACACGAATTCTGAACAAGTGGGTTACTATGGAGCCAGTTTCCGTTTAGGTGGGTTTATATCGGTGATAGGTGCAAGTATTGGAATGCTTTTCTTCCCTTTATTTTCTAAAGCTGCTGTGGCAAAAGATTGGGAATTTATCAAATCCAAGATATCTACTTTTGAAAAATTTTCTGATTTGATCGTATTCCCAATGGTCTTATTCGTCGCTATTTATTCAGATACAATCGTCTACTGGCTTTTGGGAAACAAGTATCTGCATTCCGTGATTCCATTGAGCCTCATCACGTTTGGCCTTTACATCAATATACAAACAATGCCCTATGGAAATGTGATAGCGGGTTTGGGCTATTTTGTACTGGATGCCGTTTGGAATATCATTACAGTGGCATACTTTGTTCTCGTTTTAATCTTATTCATTCATCCATCCTTGTTAAACATGGCAGCTCACGGAGCCGCGATTGCTCTCTTATCAACTTACATTTTTTCAGGGATTTGGAACAGATATTATGCAAAACGTCTCATACCAAGTTTGAATCTTACCAAAAACCTCCCCCTGGTTTCCCTGATATTTTTAATAGCCAGTGTAATGTTCCTGGTTTATAGGTATGTCCTCGGCAATCCAGTTGATTATTTTAGATATGTCATTTTGGATCCAAAGGTTACATCCGAGATGGCATTTGGATCCCCAGGTCATTATTTTCGTTTTGTATTCCCCTTCCTCTATTTTGGTTTGATGTATGGGGTACTCTGGATTTCTAAAAATATAGGTAAACCGGATATACAATTAATTCTTACCCTTGTAAGTCCCCGTAAGCTGAAGAATTACGTCGTATCAGAAATTGTTCCCACTTCATTTGCTGAAGAAATTCCAGATGATCCAACTTCCAATGATCAATAACGGAAATATACGATGAATATGGACAGAGTTCGAGCTATGGTAAAAAATACATACTTCGTTAATTTAAATACGATTAAGGATCCGACGATACTCAATACCCAAGTCTTGAATTGGATTAAAGTATACGATGAATATGGCATCCATTTTGATTTAATCGTTATTGAAAGTGTCCTAAATCTAATGACCGGGAGGCTTTTTTTTAATGAACAATTGGTGCGTAGGAATTTCAGTAATCGTATGATGAGAATTTATCTGGCAAAAGCAGGTTCTATCATTTTCACCGTTCTAGTATTGATATTTCTACCTTGGTTGTTAAGAAAACCCTTACTTAAGAAACAGACGATTATTCTCCAAACCCGTTCAGAAATATTCGAGAAACCCCTACGTATATTGAAGAATCTAATTGGGCAGAGATTCAAGATCATATATGATTCCAGAGGCTCATCTCCTGAAGAATATAGATATGTTTTCCTGAAACAAAGTAAAAATCCGAAGATTAAGAAAAAGATAGAATCAATGCGTCATTTGGAGAAAGAAATGGTCGTCCTTGCTGACCGTGTTTTTTGTGTATCCAATGCACTTAAACAATACCATATGCGTAATAACCCCCAAATCCCAGATTCCAAATTCTTCGTTTCGCCATGTAATGCTGATCCAACATTGTTTTTCTATGATGCAGATATACGCGCAAGAGTAAGAGAAAAACTTGAAATCACTGATAAAAAGGTGATCATCTACTCCGGTGGACTGAAAATGCCATGGCATATCCCCGATGGAGTTTTTGAATTATTTGCGCGCTTAACCGAAACATGTCATGATATTTTTTTATTGATGCTTACCTCTGATATTAACATGGCAAGGGAATTTCAGCAAAAACACAAGATTCCAGATGAGAAGATAAAGTTATTGAATCTCGATAATACGGAAGTAAGTGCTTATCTTAATGCTGCTGATTGGGCTATTTTACTCCGACATGATATGCCCGTGAATAATGTTGCATCCCCAACTAAATTTGCTGAATATCTCATGGCAGGCTTACCTGTTATAATCTCACCGAATGTGGGGGATTTCTCTGATTTTGTTGTTGAAAATGATGTTGGTTTTGTGATTCCCACACCTTATCGCGATGAAGATTTGCAGCAATTGAAAAGCTATCTACTCAAACCTATCAAATCCAAAGATGAAATTGCTCAACTCGGTGCTTTAAACTTTTCTAAAAAAGCGAATATAGAACAGAAGATTGATCAGTACCTTCAGCTTACTGTCCGCTAACGAATTACAGGGATAGCAAATAGCCGTATGTCTGAATTTCTCCCTTTTGTAAAGGGAGGTGCACTTCTGAGGAGAGTATTAGTTCTGCCTTGCTTTTGCTAATGATTAAATATAACGAGGGACAGTATCTAACTCTCCTGGTGTTACGTTTCAACCTTCCATAATATTCGGGAAGAACTGGGGCGGGTAATCCATATTTCTTTCTAACATATTTCTTGCCATCGCTGGAAGCAATGTTATTTAATCAATTAAAATACATGGGATGCAGGTAAATGTATATGAGTAGCAAACTAGAAGTGGAGTTACACTTAGAGTAAAGCATGGATACTTCTGAAAGATTTAACAATGGTTATACGGAAACTATCAGCTGTCTTACAATAGACTATCATTGTAGTCATCCGGAAGCCCGAAGCGCACTCATTGCAAGAGCCAGTAAAAATGAAAACGTTTTTTCGTGGAAGACTGGGAACCTGCTTCCGTCACCTGATGGAAAAATCAGGATCGTATGGTGGGCGGACTGGCTGTTTGTCAGGATGACCCACACCATTTTGAGTTGCTCTGCGAAGGAAGAAAGATTATTGATATTTCTACCGGAGACCCTTTACACGGGATCGATCAGGTTACAAGAGCTGAAAACGGCACTGAACTGCATTTTGACCAACAACTGATCGATATGTATGGTGACTGCTTTGGCTGGTTTTATCTGACTGTTCCTTCGAACATTATCCAGGGGAAAGAAAGTATCGTGCTGGAAGTTAAGGGAGAAGAAGCTGGCAGCCAAGATTGGATGATGGTATTTCAATACTCTTAGGATAATGTACCCATGCTACGTGTTGATCCTGTACTGGCGAAGAACGAAGTTCTTCCAGTTCAAATCTTGAACATAAGTATAGATAGTTTCTCATCTTCAGGGCACCTAAGCATCGAAGTACTTGAAAAAGAACAAATCACAGAACAACTGCATTATGGCTTGAATACTTTTCAAGTTGAGCTTCCCCAAGTGGACCAGGAGCAGGATATTTCAGTTGAATTTTTACTAAATAAATCTTTGATAAAGGAACAAAAAGCTACTTTAAAACCTGTAATACCTCGTACGGTATTCATACTGCCCTATTCACACAACGATATCGGTTATATTGATATCCAAAGTCATGTCATGGAGAAGCAGTGCCAGAATATTGATTTGGAATTGCAAATGGCTGAAGAGACTTCGGAATATCCCAAGGAAGCGATGGCAAAATGGAACCTGGAAGTAATATGGGCTCTTGAGCATTGTGGGAGAGAGCGAATGAGACAGACCACCAACAATTCATACAAGCAGTTCATTCAGGCAATATAGGTTTAAATGCTTTATATGAGAACTTATTAAGTGGCTTATGTAATTTGCCTGAGTTGAATCATCATTTCGATTTAGCACATAGGATAAACTCCTTGGTTGGTAAGGATATCACGACAGCTACCGTACAGATATACCCGGTTTTGTTTGGAGTCTGCAAATAGCATTATTCGATAATGGAGTGACGTATTTTTCCACAGAACCGAATGCAGGAGACAGAACCGGTCATCTCTATAAGGGATTAGGGGATAAACCCTTTTATTGGGTTTCACCTAATGGAGATAAACGAGTACTTACCTGGGTTAAAGGAGCAAGCTACTCGTTATTTTACAGGGAGAAAATAACGACTACGGCATTCGAAAGCTGACGCAATACCTGCGAGAATTGGATGCCAAAGATTTTCCTTATAACATCGTTGCCTTACCCTTCACAATTGGGGGGAGATAATGGAGGACCAGATAAGGATTTGCCAAATTTCGTAAAAGCTTGGAATGCGCGTTATGAATCACCACAATTGGTAATTTCCACTCATGAACATTTGTTTACTGAATTTGAGGTAAAATATGGGAATCTTATTCCCAAGTTGGAAGGAGAAATGACTCCCTTTTGGGAAGACGGAGCATTCTCAACAGTTCAGGAAACCATGCTGGTTCGTAAGGCTGCTGACAGATTGATCCAGGCTGAGGCATTGTATTCTCTATATCATCCCGAATCTTATTCTAATGAAGCCTTTTATAAGGCTTGGCAGCAGGTCATTCTTTGGGATGAGCATACTTGGGGAGCGTGGAATTGCGTTTCTGACCTTGATCTGTCTTTTGTCAAAGAACAGTGGCAAATTAAGCAATGCTTTGCTATCCAAAGTGATAAGCTATCAAAAGAACTTATAAATCATTTAATGCATGGCGATGAATTATCTTACGATTCAAAAGCAGTCGTTCTTTTCAATACTTCATCGCAGCCATGTGGGGAAGTAGTTCTATTACCAAATGGTTTCATTCCCCAAAGTAGGAACGTATTATGTCAAACGGTTGAGGATGGGTATGTAGCAGTAATGGTAGTGTTTGATAAGGGATGGCAACAAAAAGTCTTAATAGTCAATCACGAGATGAGACAGGAACAACCCAAAATAGAAGCAAGCAGTTCAATATTGGAAAATGAACAGATGAGGATTTGTTTTGATGAGAACAATGGGACTATAACTAGTCTTTGGCATAAGGTTCAGAAGAAGGAATATGTTGCGCAGGAGAAGCATTTACTGGAGTTAATCTATCTTTCCGGTAAGTATCAGCAAGAGTCATCAGTTATAACTGATGTCTGCATCCCGAAGACAGCGAAAGGACAGCTGTTTGACCAACTTGAATTTACAGGTAAATTGAAAGGATGCAATAATGTTCAGATATCCCTGAAGCTCAATCACTATTTAGATCGCCTTGATATTGACTTGATTATTGATAAACAAGCAATTCGAAAGAAGGAAAGTCTGCATTTTGCATTCCCAATCGGGTTGGATGAAGGTGTTCTGCGCTACGATTGTGCAGGGAAACCAATTGAACCTGAAATTGACCAATTACCGGGATCGTGTAAAAATTTCTTTTCTCCAACAAGCTATGTAGATGTTTCCGATGAAGAATGCGGAATTACTGTTTCATTACCGGATGTGCCCTTAATAGAGATCGGCGACATAACTGCAGAAATACCTTGGAAAGAGAGTATTGAACCTTCTACAACTTTCTATTCTTATGTTTTAAACAATTATTGGCATACGAATTACAAAACAAACAAGTCAGGAGTGATGACTTTCAGGTATAGTATCCTTTTACATGGAAAGCTTAATGAAGGTGAGTTGCATTGCTTTGCCCAATCTCAGCGATAACCAGTGCTAGTTGGAGCGGGTCAACAGAATTTATACGACGTAAAATTCCCACTGGCACCTCCAGATAGTCCTATTATTGTTTTATCCCTGAAACCCTTGGAAGGCAAGCAATCATGGGTGTTACAGGTATTGAACACTTTCGCAGAGAGTAAAGAATGGGAGTTTTACTAGAATAATAAGACAGCATTTGTTTATCTTTGCCTACCTCAAGGAGTTAAACTGGGGCAGAATATAACTTCTGTCACCATACATCCATATTCTCAAGTATATCTCTGTGTAGAATAATTCAGATGATGCTTGCCACTAGAAGGATATTCTATTTAACATTGCCAGCCAAAATTACTTGACTGATTCAATGATTTGGTATTACAATGACTTAATGGATTCACTGTGGAGATGAATCGTAAATTTTGATAGGATGGCAAATTGGGGAACACTTAAAAATACTAAAAATTATCGTTTCTCATTATGATAGTTCCAAGAGTAACTCGGCAGAAATCCTTTCAGATTACTATGAGATAAGTCGAGTAAATTCCATACTGAAGGAACTTCTTCAGTCTGAGATTGTGACACAAAAAGGAATACTAAAGAAGCATTTTATTTAAGCGTAAATAAATAATTATGCCTGATTTTAAAAAAGGGAAAATGCTCGATATGATGTTAGCAATACATGAACACCAGGGAAGCTTTAGTGATCGTTGGATCAAGTACTGTGATGAGAAATCTATCCCATATAAAATAGTAAATTGCTATGATTCTGATATCATTGCGCAGTTAAAAGTATGTGACGGCTTGATGTGGCATTGGAGTCATGATGATTATCGAGATCAAAATTTTGCACGTCAGTTGATCTTTGCTGTTGAAAAAATTGGAATTAAAGTATTCCCTAATTTTGATTCCTGCTGGCATTTTGATGATAAGGTAGGGCAAAAATATCTTCTTGAATCGATAGATGCCCCCTTGGTTCCTTCTTATGTATTTTTTAATAAAGAAGATGCTTTGAAATGGATATTCAAAACAAGCTTCCCCAAAGTATTTAAATTAAGGGGTGGAGCCGGCTCGCTAAATGTTAAACTAGTAAAAGATAGAAACGTAGCGATCAAGCTTACTCAAAAAGCATTTAGGACTGGATTTCCTCTTGTTGACAGGTTCTCAGGGCTAAATCAACGGTTTTGGATACTTCGCAGGGACAAGAACTTCAAATCTCTCATAAAACTGTTCAAAGGTTTTTTACGTCTTTTTTGGCAAAGGACTGGAGTTGATCTACTGCAACGCCAAAAAGGCTATGTTTACTTTCAGGAGTTCGTACCAAACAATCAATTTGATGATAGAATAATAATTATCGGAGATCGAGCCATAGCCCTTAGGAGATTTGTTCGGACTAACGATTTTAAAGCTTCCGGAAGTGGTATTTTCCAACATGCAAAAGAATTATTCGATCCAAGAGCTATAGATATTGCATTTAAAATATCAAAAGCTTTAAATGCTCAGTCACTTGCTTTTGATTTTGTATATGATTCCGATAATACTCCCTTTATCGTTGAAGTAAGCTATGGCTATGCAATGGGCGAAGCTTATGACAGTTGTCCCGGTTATTGGGATAATGATTTGAAATGGCATGTGGAACCTGTCAATCCACAAGTGTTTATTATAGAAGACTTTGTTAATTCGATTAACCATCAGGATTAAATGATGCTATTTAATTCAATACAATTCATCTTTTTGCTATTTCAGCAATGCACTGAGATTGCATCTTCAAAACTTGATTATTATAATTTAAACATCAAGGTGAAATAGACTTTAATGAAAATACTCTTCTTCACAGATATTTTACGTGCAGGTGGTAAGGAACGCAGGATCGTTGAGTTATTAAAGAGCCTTAGTCAACAGGGTATATCCTGCGAAATAATAGTTATGAGTGAGAAAATAGAGTATCCTCTGATTTATCAGCTTGGTATTCCCATTCATTTAATGACATATAAATTTAGAAAAGATCCGAGTCCGCTCTGGCGTTTCTATAAAGTCTGCCGAGCATTTCGACCTGACATTGTTCACAGCTGGAGTCCCATGTGTACCTTCTATGCACTTCCAACTGTAAAAATACTCGGCATCAAGTTGGTTATCAGCCAGATTGTCAATTCACCTGGTTATGTGAAACCTTTCAGCAAAACATGGTTTGCAAATAACCTAATCTATCCGTTTACTGATAAAATCGTTAGTAATTCTTACGCAGGTCTGAAAGATTATCACCCACCAATTTCAAAAAGTGTATGTATTCATAATGGATTTGACTTCCTGAGAACGCATAATATGGGTTCGGTGGAAGAGATTCGCAACAAATTTGAGATCGATATGCCCTATGTCGTGGGAATGGTTGCCTCCATGGGTGCCAGCAAGGATTGGGAGAGCTATTTTAAGGCAGCCGGACTGGTGCTGGATAAAAGAAGAGATATTTCCTTCCTCGCTGTCGGTGATGGTCCGAATTTTCATAAACTGAAAGAATCGATTCCAAACCGTTTAAAGCCATTTGTTCGGTTTCTTGGGAAGCAGAATAATGTGGAAGAGATCATGAACATCTGCGACATTGGAGTTCTTTCGACCTACACGGAAGGGATATCGAATGCGATCCTTGAATTCATGGCATTGGGAAAGCCGGTCATTGCAACAGATGGTGGCGGGACGAATGAGATCATCGTCGATGAACAGACAGGATACCTGGTGAAGATCAAAGCTCCGTACTTCATTGCAGAAAAAATAAGTTATCTGCTTGATAATCCGAATCTATGCAAGAAGATGGGGATGGCAGGGAAAACGAGAGTTGAGAACGAGTTTAGCCTAGGTAAAATGAACCAGGAATTTATAAATCTATATACGAATTTGCTTTTCAGCAAGAAAAGGAAGCATGGAGAAGAATGAAAGTCTTAATTTATTTAGGGCATCCGGCCCATTTTCACTTTTATAAATATGTCATCCGGGAACTCGAAAAAAAGAATCATTCGGTTTTAGTTGTAATCAAGAAAAAAGAAATTCTGGAAGAGCTGCTGCAATTGGCGAATATGAAGTATATCAATGTCATGACTGAAGAAAGAAAGAACTCACGATTTGCCATTGCCTGGAGCCTTTTGAAGCGTGATTTAAAGGTACTGACAATCAGTATGAAATTCCATCCCGATCTAATGATAGGTTCTTCCGTGGAAATTACACATGTTGGAAAAATTCTTAATATTCCTTCCATTGTAACCGTTGAAGATGATATAAATCATGTAAAATTCCTCGCCAAAATAGGTTACCCCTTAGCTACACGCATATTGGTTCCTACTGGTTGTAAAGTAGGTAAATTTGCATATAAAACCAACTTTTATAATGGTTATCAAAAATTAGCCTATCTGCACCCAAATTGGTTTACCCCTGATCCGGAAAAAGTTAAGCATCTTTACCAAGGAGAAAAACGTTACTTTATTCTTCGCTTAGTAGGCTTTAATGCTTATCATGATGCCGGAGAAAGAGGCATAGATGATGCATTGGCGGAGACGATCATACATTATTTGGAACCACATGGGAAAGTATATATCAATTCGGAAAGACCGATACCAGCTCATCTTGAATCTTACCGTTTACCTATATCAGTAGATGATATACATCATGCGATGTATTACTGTTCCCTGTTTATAGCTGATTCAGGAAGTATGTGCACTGAGTGTGCTTTGTTAGCAACACCTTCCATCAGACATTGTTCTCTGATAGGATATCAGGCATTGTTACTTGAGTTGGACCATCGTTTTCATCTGACTTTTGGAATTGAGCTATCTGAACCTGAATTAATGTTCCAGAAGATTGATGAAATTCTGGCTTTACCGGATATCAAAGCAGAATGGATGAAACGGAGAGAGGTTATGCTTGCTGATAAAATTGATGTTACAGCATTTTTTGTTTGGTATATTGAGAATTTTCCGAAAAGTGTGGACATCCTGAACACTGATTCAGATTATCAATTTCGATTCAAATAATAGAGGAAGAATTATGGGAAAAGTATTTCAGAAAGTCCTGATCCTCGCCCCCCATACGGATGATGGTGAATTTGGGTGTGGGGCCACAATAAGTAAAATGATCAGTAGCGGTGCGGATGTGTATTATGCTGCATTTTCGACAGCAGAAGCTTCTGTTCCTGATCCATTTCCAAAAGATATTTTAAAGACAGAAGTGAAGAATGCAACACGAGAACTCGGAATAAAACCGGAAAATCTACTGATCTTCAATTATCCGGTCAGGAACTTTGCACATCATAGGCAGGAGATTTTGGAAGATCTGGTGGTATTGAATCGGGATATTAAGCCTGACCTTGTTTTCATGCCCTGTCTCGGTGATTTGCACCAGGATCATTCAACTCTATCACATGAGGGGATACGTGCTTTTAAAAGGACGACCATTCTTGCTTATGAAATTCCATGGAACAATATGACCATTCATACACAGTGCTTCATCCCCGTAAGTGAGGATAACCTACAGAGGAAGATCGCTGCTCTTGATTGCTATAACTCACAGAAAGGCAGGAATTATGCATCAGAGTTGTTTATCCGTAGCTTGGCAATTACAAGAGGTACCCAGATTGGTACAACTTATGCAGAAGTTTTTGAAGTTATACGCTGGGTGATGATTGATAATTAGAATTTAAAACCCTAAATGAGGTATATATGAAACAAATCGTAAGAAGTGTAAAGATTATTGGAACAGGTTCATACCTACCGGAAAAGATTTATACAAACGAATATCTGGAAACGGTTGTACCCACCAATGCGCAATGGGTTTATGAGAATTTGGGAATCAGGGAGAGACGTGTTGCAGAACCTGATCAACCGACAAGTGACTTAGCCGCGAAGGCTGCCTTGAAAGCAATTGAAAATGCCAATATCACAGTTGACGATATCGATCTGATCATCGTGGCTACAGCAACTCCTGACAGGCTTGCCCCATCCACTGCCTGCTTCGTTCAGGACAGGATCAAGGCATATAATGCAGTTTGCTTCGATATATCTGCAGTATGTTCGGGTTTTCTATATGCCATGTCAACAGCTTCACAGTTCATCGCTGCCGGTATTTACGACCATGTCCTGGTAATCGGAGCCGATACTTTCTCCAAGATCATTGACTGGGAAAGAAGAGACTGTGTGTTCTTCGGTGATGGCGCAGGTGCAGCCATTCTGACACATACATCGGATGATGAAGGATTCCTGGCATTCAGATTGTACTCTGATGGCAGGGGAAAATACAATTTCACAATTCCTGCAGGTGGTTCAGAGATGCCTGCATCCCAGAATACACTCGATGAAAGATTGCATTATTTCCAAATGGTGGGAAGAGAAGTCTATGAAACAGGGACAAAGGTATTACCGCAGGCAATCATGCAGGTTTTAAAGGATGCCGGTATGACCATCGATGATGTGGATTACCTCATCCCGCACCAACCCAGTATTGCAATATTGAAAAAGACGGCAGAAGTAATCAATCTTCCCTTTGAGAAGGTGATGACCAATATGGATAAATACGCCAATACTTCAGGCGGAACCATTCCCATCCTGCTGGATGAAGTCAATCGGGCAGGCAAACTGAAACCGGGGAATATCATCCTGTTTGCTTCTGTTGGTTCAGGATGGACTTGGGGCGCCTCCATCATGAAGTGGGCGTAGGAAAAACCATGATCATCATAACAGGTGTATCAAGAGGCATTGGCAGATACCTTTGGAATCAGTTCAGGAACAGCGGGGAAGATGTCATCGGTGTGGATAAGGTCATCGCAGATGACCTGGCAAATGAACCCTCTGTTTATTACCTGGATATCACGCGTCCTCATGAGCTTGAACTATGGATAGAGAAGGTTCAGACTAAGTTATCCAAAGTTGTGCTGATCAATTGTGCAGGAATCAATTACAATGCTTTTGCGCATAAATCAGACCTCGAACAGTGGAGCAGAGTGATCCAGGTCAACCTGATCGGGACATTCTTTATGATTCATGCCCTGCTTCCTGTGATGAGGGAACAGAATTGGGGAAGGATCATCAATTTTGCTTCTGTTGTTGCTCAGGCAGGTGTACCTGGTACTACTGCATATGCGGCTTCTAAAGCAGGTTTATGGGGATTATCCAAGAGCCTTTCCAAGGAAAATGCCTCAAAGGGAATCACTGTCAATTCATTGAATCTTGGTTACTTCGATGTCGGAATGATCCAAGAAGTCCCTTCCGAGATGCAGGCAAAGATCAAGGAACAGATACCGACAGGTAACTTTGGTAACCCAATGAATATTTACAATGCCATTCGTTTTCTAATCGCATCTGATTATGTGAATGGCACGACCATAGATTTGAATGCAGGTTTATATTAGGAGACATGTATGGCAGTATTTGAAGTACCCGAAAAGAATATCAGGATTGTTGCGAAAGAGATCAATATAGATGAGAAGACCGAATTCGGGAGGAACATCAATATCAAATTGAAGGGTGAATTCCGAATGGGTAAGTTCAGTAATCTGGGGAACAATACTTCGATACTGGGTAATAATGTCTCCATTGGCATGCACCTGTTCAACAGTTCCGGACTTACAATCGGTGGTGGCGGTAGACAGCATCCGAATGCAAATTTCAGTATAGGTGACCGATGCACGATCCACAATAACTTCATCAATGTTTGTGAAGAAGTTGTGATTGGGAATGATGTTGGTCTATCACCGGATACTTCCATTCTGACACACGGTTACTGGCTTTCTGTATTAGAAGGCTTTCCGGCTACATTTTCGGGTGTCAAGATAGGGAATGGCGTGATTGTAGGTTATCGGAGCTTGATCATGATGGGAGTGGAAATTGCAGATTACTGTGTGGTCGGTGCCCAGTCCGTCGTTGCCAAGAGTCTTACACAAAAAGGCATTTATGCCGGTGTTCCCGCAAAGTTCATCAAGGAGATCAAACCCCTTGAACCGGAAGAAAAAGTGAGAAAGACACAGGATATTATCGATCATTATCTACCAATTGCCAAGTATCATGAACTTAACCCCAATATTGTTTTGGATTATCCATACATCACGGTGAACGATTTCAGGGTGAATGTAGAGACTTTCGAATATTCAGGAATCGAAGACGATGTATCAGATGACTTTCGTGATTATGTAAGGAAATGGGGAATCCGAATCTACACAGAAAGACCTTTTAGAAGTCATTTCACATTCTGAGTGGTCATGAAATGAAAATACTATCTGTCATTGGTGCCAGACCACAATTCATCAAAGCTGCACTTCTTTCGAAGGAAATTCGCAAGTATCACGAGGAAATCCTTGTTCATACAGGCCAACATTATAATGAGGAGATGTCTGATATTTTCTTTGAACAATTGGATATTCCTCAACCTTCATATAATCTTGGTGTCGGTTCAGGAACGCATGGTTACCAAACAGGGCACATGATCATTGAATTGGAGAAAGTACTTCTCAGGGAAATGCCTGATTTTGTCCTGATCTATGGCGACACCAATTCAACGGTGAGCGCATCGCTTGCTGCAGTGAAACTCCATATCCCTGTTGGGCATGTGGAGGCAGGTTTACGGAACTTTGACCTCAACATTCCCGAAGAAGTGAATCGTCTTGTGGCAGACCATATTTCAACCCTTCTTTTTGCACCTACGGAGACAGCAGTTGATAATCTGGCGAATGAAGGACTCTCTGATAAGACGTTCCTGACAGGGGATGTCATGTATGATATTCTCCTCAGGAGTTTGGATGTTTCCGAAAAGCAATCAGGGATCATGACTGAATTGGGGCTGCGAGATAAGGACTACATACTTGCCACGATTCACAGACCGGACAATACGGATAATTCCGACAATCTGAAGAACATTATCAAAGCATTTGAGACCTGTGGTGAAAATGTAGTAGTTCCTCTTCACCCGCGTACGTTGAAGGAAATGACGAAACAGAATATAAAAGTTGAATCTGATCATCTTAAGATCATTACACCTTTGGGATATATGGATTTCCTGAAACTGCTGCATCATGCGAAAAAAGTAATCACCGATTCAGGTGGGGTTCAAAAAGAGTCATATTTGTTAAAAATTCCTTGCATTACTATTTATGAATCGACATCATGGATAGAAACTGTAAGGGATGGCTGGAATATCCTAGCAAAACCTGATGTTGAAGATATCATGGATAAGATCAGGAACTTCAATCCTTCCGGGAAACAGGGTAATTACTTTGGAGACGGCCATTCCTGTGAAAGGATTGTGGAAATCATAAATCAGTATTTGAATACCAGATCCTGACATTTCATCTGGATATTGCACAATCTTGTGATGGAGATGTAGGTCTATGAAATATAAAGTTACATCGTTTTTGTTCTTCTTAATCGATTTCGTTTTTGTTTATTTCTCATTTCTCTTTATCGTCAAATTGAGGGGTGGTTCTCACGTTATTATCCAGAATTACCTGATTCCGTTGATCTCATTCGGTGTGATCTGGATCATTACTTCCATGATGGGTGGCAAGTATAGGATTCATCGGGAAATGTCTTACGGAGAAATGCTTATACAGGTGCTGAAGACTGATACATATGCCCTGACAATTTGCCTTTTTCTCATTATATTCCTCCAGAAATTCTATTATTCAAGAATGCTGGTTTTCGGAACCATAATCCTGACGACAGTATCAGAGTTGGTGATCTACTCCATCATCTATTTTTCACTTCGTTTCAAACATGATGATGCTGCATATGCGAATACATCATTGGTTGCGACTGAGGATAAGATAAAGGTTTCCGAAACATCGTTGGATGATTTAACGAAACAGAAAATCATCAAGCTTCCCTATGCGCCAGAATTCCAGGTTAGCAATACTGAAGAAGCAGTGATTGTAAAACTCTGGCAGTCTTATTTATCCAACCAGCAGCAGTTATTCGATTTCATAGATGAAAGTATTGATTTAACGAAATTCTCAAAGAATAGGACTTATGTTATCAATAGTGAGGTGTTTTACAATATTGAGACAATTGATACCAATTCCCAGGAGTTGTTCATCAACCTGCACAAGATCAACGACCTGAGACGTTTGAACCGTTACTTCATCAGGGTTAATCAAAATTTGGTACAGGGCGGTGTCTATGTTTTGAAAGCAGAGACAATCAGGGAAAGAGCAATGAAAATATACTCCACAGTTGGTTTGATTCTCGGTAAGATCATCTACCTGTTTGATTTTATATTCAATCGTGCCTTCCCTAAGATTCCCATGCTGCAGGGATTGTATTTTGCCATCACGCATGGCAATAATCGAGCCTTACCGGAACCGACAATCCTGGGAAGAATGTACTACTGTGGATTTGAACTGATCAGTCAAAGGGAAATCGAAGGCTATACCTATTTCATATTCCGAAAGATCAAGGTACCCAGTACCGACGAACATCCATCCTATGGACCACTTATAAAACTGAAACGTACCGGTAAGGACGGGAAGATCTTTTACGTATATAAATTGAGAACGATGCATCCGTATTCGGAATACCTTCAGGAATTCATCTATAAGCGAAACAAACTGGAAGACTGCGGGAAGATATTCAATGACTTTCGAATCACTGCTTGGGGAAAGATTCTTCGTAAATTCTGGATCGATGAGATTCCACAAGTCATCAACCTGATCAAGGGCGATATGAGCATTGTAGGTGTCAGACCCTTAAGTGAACACTTCCTCAGTTTATATCCCGATGATGTGAAGCAATTACGGATGAAGTTCCGACCAGGAATTTTGCCTCCGGGTGTTGCAGAGGATATTCCAAAGAGTTTTGAAGGAACTTTGGATGCTGAAAGGCAATATCTTCTTAAAAAAATGAAAAGTCCATTTATGACAGATTTTGTCTATTTCTGGCGTATTCTTTATATGATTCTATTCAATAAGACAAGAGGACAATGATTAATGGAGATTTCTCTTATATGAAGAAAATACATTTGATTGTCGGTGCTCGTCCGAATTTCATGAAGATGGCACCCCTTTACAAGGAATTTCGGAAGTTCCCAAATGAATTTGATGTGAAACTGATTCATACAGGTCAGCACTATGATGAGAAGATGAGTCAATTCTTCTTTGATGAACTTCAGATGCCAATTCCTGATGCCTACCTGGAAGTTGGTTCCGGGTCTCATGGAGAGCAAACTGCACGTGTTCTGGAGAGGTATGAAGTTGTCTGTTTGAATGATCACCCAGATTTGGTTATTGTGGCGGGAGATGTCAATAGTTCAATGGCTTGTACCCTGGTTGCTGTCAAATTACACATCCCAGTGGCACATCTTGAGGCTGGTCTTCGGAGTCATGACCGTAGGATGCCCGAAGAGATCAATCGATTAGTGATAGATGCAATCTCAGATCTCTTATTTACACCCTCTCGGGATGGGGATGAAAACCTGCTTCACGAAGGTGTATCCCCCGAAAAGATCGTATTTGTGGGAAACATCATGATTGATTCGCTCGTTGAGTATCGGTCACTTGCTGACAAATCTACAATCATGGACCAGAACGGTCTTCTTAAAGGTGAGTTCGCCTTGATCACTCTACATAGACCGTCTAATGTCGATGAAGAGAAAGGACTTACTACGATTCTCAACGCTTTCAATGAAATTTCTGAGAAAATAAAACTAGTATTTCCCATACATCCACGAACTAGGAAGAACATTGAAAAATTAGGTTTAGATCACATGGTGAAAAAGATGAAGAATCTACTTCTCCTTGAACCTGTAGGATATTATGATTTTATGAAGCTTCAGATGAATTCAAGCTTTGTATTAACTGATTCTGGGGGTATACAGGAAGAAAGCACCTTTTTTGGAATCCCTTGCTTAACACTACGGGAAAACACGGAAAGACCGATTACAATCTTGGAGGGAACAAATCAATTAGTGGAGCTGAAAACAGATATTATTATAGCGAAAGTAAATGATATACTGGAAGGAAATGTCAAAAAAGGCAAGATTCCTGAATATTGGGACGGTCATACTGCGGAACGTGTGGTACAGTACTTTCTTAAGCATGGCATACAATAAGGATAACGATGCCTAATAATAAGTATTTCTTAATGATCTATGGACCTCATGCTACAGAGATAATGAAAGATCATAGACATTTGTTTCATAATGATGAGAAGATCATTTCCGAAGACAATACTCAAATAGTTGTAAATAATATATATCCTACCGGGCTTCCTGATAGAATTGTTTGGCATGATAATTTAGGGCTCATTATGCATGGAATAGTTTTTCCCAAAGATGCAGGGATTGACGAGCTTGCAGCTAATCCTGACCAAGTTTTTGGTAACATGCTCAGAGAATATCGTGACAAACCTTATCTTATCCCATTTGCCATATTGAACGGTTCTTACATAGGGGTTGTGATTGATAAGATAAACAGGAAAGTATTTGCTTTCACCAGTTTCCTTAATTCAATTCCCCTATACTATGCTTTGTTGTATGATACACTGATTCTATCAACAAGCTATTCAAAGATTTCCGCCTTGCTGGAGAAATCAATTGATCATGTGACTTATGGAATGATTGAGTATTATCAATTAGGAACGAACATATCGGCTTTAACGCCTATCGATGAAATTAAAACCGTTGCAAAAGGGGCTTATTTAGAGTTTGATGGATACAGGATCGTACATGATTTTTATTACAAGATGCCCTTGAATGAAGAATCTCGCAGCTTTGATTCTTGGGTGGATGAGTTTGCATCCTTATGGGACAAGTCTATCAATGGTCTTCACAGTCATTTATTTAAATATGGCTTGGGTTTGACCGGTGGTATTGATTCACGTGTGATCCTGGCTGGAATCAAGGAAAAAGAAGATGTACTCTATTTTACTGGTGCCCACAAAGACAATCCGGATTACATTCTTGCTAAGAAAATTACGGCTTCATTAGGTCTCTCAGAACATCATATATTGGAAGATTATACGCAATCCAACTATTCCCAAGGGTATCTTGATTATTTGGCAATTTCGGATAACCCAATTTATAATAATAAAGTGTATAATCTAGATCAACTGAAATTTCGCGCTGATCATCATCTGACTTTCGAATTAATGGGTCTTACCGAATTCCTGGGTGGAGTGTACCATTATACTGACAGACGGAAAATCAGCAATATGATCAATATGAGCATGCCCTTAAGAATGCACAAGTTAGACTCTAATTCACCGGATAGTTTCATGAATCTTGCATTTATGGGGCTAAGAAACACTATTTTGAATGATTTCCAGTCTTTACTTTCTTCAGAACAAAACCTGGAGTATAAGAACAATCTTCAATCGGCGATTATGTTCCTGAATCAACAAATCAATTCTCATTCAACACTTGAAAATTATCTGGAGAGATTCAGGCATATTCACAAAATGGCAAATCTCTTGTCCTGGAACAGGATAAATGGTAGATCTTATGTAGAATTACTTTCTCCTTCCATGAATATTGACATGACTGACCTCGCAGCACGAATACCTCTTAAGTACCGTGATAATCGTAGAATTCTGTTAGCATACCTGAAAAGGTATCATCAACGCTTAAGTAAGATCGTATTATCCGGTTATATCTTCTCGGCAAATGCTCCCTGGTGTCTGTATAAGGGGCTTTCACCTTATATCAAAGTGCTAAATCATTTAGGAGTCAACATTCCAATATTGCAATGGTACATGAATCCAAATTCGAAGCAGAATTTCATAGATCAACGTCAGATCAGGAATATTCAGACCCATGTTGTAAACGAATCTGAGCTTATAAAGAGTTTTATACACGAATCCGAGGACGTGAATTCCATAAATAGTTTGAAATTGATGAGATTATGTAATCTTGCTTTGTTGGAAAAGCGTTTGAAAAGTGATGAAACTACTTATCAAACCTATTTGCTAGAATTATATGCGATAATAAAATAGCAAAAAGGACGTTCAATCGAACGTCCTTTCTATATA
This sequence comes from Candidatus Cloacimonadota bacterium, assembly GCA_035402645.1. Taxonomy (GTDB): domain Bacteria; phylum Cloacimonadota; class Cloacimonadia; order Cloacimonadales; family DAONDQ01; genus DAONDQ01. The sequence goes on from DAONDQ010000005.1 coordinate 23,584, forward strand.
CTATGATTATGAATTCAGTAATTCAACTGTATCTATAGCTATCATCAGTTCTTCATTGGTCGGAACCTTCAGAATCTTGACCTTTGATCCTTCTCCTGTGAGATTCAGGATTCCAGGAGCAAACTGGTCATTTTCCTTCTTATCCAGGATGATTCCCATCCAATCCAGATCATCGCATACCAGTTCACGAAGGATCGCCATATTCTCACCTACACCACCTGTGAAGACTATCACATCCACACCGTTCATGGCTGCTGAATAAGAGCCGATATACTTCTTTATGCGATATGCATAGGTTTCAAATGCCTGGATTGCAAGAGGGTTCTTTCGTTCGAGGATCTCTTCCTCAATTTGACGCATGTCATTGGAAAGATGTGAAAGTCCAAGCATTCCGCTTTTCTTATTCAGGACAGTATTCACTTCATCGACACTCATACCCAGGTTCTGCTGCATATAAATTGGGATGGCAGGATCGAGATCACCGCAGCGTGTTCCCATCATCAAACCTTCAAGTGGTGTGAAACCCATGGATGTATCTACTGATTCACCATTTTTGATTGCGGTGATGGAAGCGCCATTTCCCAAATGGCAGGTAATGATCTTCAGGTTATGAATGTCCATGCCAAGGTATTCCGCGGCTTTACGGCTGACATATTTGTGGGATGTGCCATGGAATCCGTAACGGCGAATTTTTTTCTCTGTGTAGTAATCCAACGGAAGAGCATAGAGATATGCTCTTGAAGGCATGGTCTGATGGAATGCCGTATCGAAAGTACCACATTGAGGAATATTCGGCAGAATCTTCTTCACTGCTTCTACACCCATGATATTGGCTGGATTATGTAAAGGAGCGAGACTGATGCATTCCTTCATAACGCGAATCACTTCGTTATTGATAATGACGGAATTGGAATAATGCTCACCCGCATGAACCAGTCTATGACCAACCGCATCGATCTCATCGAAGTTTTTGATCACGCCATGCATCGGATCTATCAAAGATTCAAGAATGAGCTGCATACCCTTTTCATGGTCTTCGATCACCATTTCACGTTTCTTTTTCGTATATACTTCACTCTTGTATGTAAAGAGGGAAATATCTTCACCAATGCATTCAACGATACCATCGGCAAGAACGGTCTGGGTTTCCATCTGGATAAATTGGAATTTAATGGACGAACTTCCGCAATTAAGAACGAGGATATCCATGTTTTCTCCTTCAAAGATATATATTTATGAAGACTGATTGATTGAATCTGATTTTCCTGTCCAGAAAAACAATATGGTTGGATAGTCTTGTTTGTCTATGCTGCCATTCCGCAAAAGACTGAAAGGCTATGCTATTAGTCCGTAGGACGTTATCACTTAGCCCAGGAATTCATTCCTGGGACGATTGACAAAGATAGGGAGTCCAGCGGACGATACTCTCGTTGAAAATTATAAAGAATCCATTCGAACAAGGTATCTATGATCAAGTCAGACATAGAGTATCGCTTTAGACAAATTAATTAATTAATTATAACATAGATATAGATATATATCTATATCTATGTTATAAAGTATGTTAAGGTTGTTCTCAAATTGGAAACCTTGTTACAATCTTGGAAATAATAATCTTTTTTCTTGCTTTGTTTTCGCATTTGTCTATTTTGTCTTCATAGTATGAAAATATCATCCTATATAAGTTTGTTTAGTTTAACGTCAATGAATTAGTGGGGGGAATCATGGAGATATTGAGAAAAGTGAGTAGGGATGAAAATACTCGGAAATTGTGTTCTAGATCAATTTGTACAACAGCATCCTGATGCAGAGAATGCAGTAAAAGCACTCCTAAAGGAAGTTTTGGATGCTCTATGGCAAAATCCCAATGAACTAAAAGCAATGTATGGGAATGCGAGCATTCTTAGTGATGGTTGCGTTATATTCAACATTTGTGGAAACAAATACAGAGCTGTTGTAAAAATAGACTATCAAAGTCAAATTCTGCGCATAAGATGGGCAGGAACACACAAGGATTACGATAAACTGGATATTAGAGGTACAAAATGTTTGAGCTCAAAATAATCAAGACAGACGATGACTACAAAAGTGCATTAAAACGCCTTGATGAGCTTATGGATCAAGATGAGCTTTCCACAAAGGAAAGAGATAAAATGGAATTGATAGCTCATCTCATTAGCGAATATGAGGAAGAAAAGTACCCAATATCACTACCATCTCCCATTGCTGCCATCGAATTTCGCATGGATCAAATGGGATTCAAGCAAAAAGACTTGGTTCCATACATTGGCAGTAAAAGCCGAGTCTCTGACGTGTTAAGTGGGAAACGTCCCTTAACCTTGGAAATGATTAAAGCATTGCACACTGGGCTTAATATCCCTCTGGAATCACTGATGAATGATGAAGAAATCATGTATAAGGAAGGAGATGAAGATATCGATTGGGATAAATTCCCAATCAAGGCAATGTACGAACAAAAGCAAGCGTATTTCCCGAATATCAAAGCTTCATACGATGAGATCAAAGGCAAATTTGTTTACTACTTTAGGCATATGATTGATCCCTTGCGAAACATGGGCATGAATTATGGATATCTCCGTCAGAATGTTCGTATGGGAGGTAAGACAGATAAATATGCCTTGGCAGCTTGGATAGCAGCTTGTTATTACAAAGCAGATCAGGAAGAATTACCTTATTCATATGATAACAACAAATTCGATTTGATTGTAAACCAACTTCGAGCAATCAGCGTGTTGGATGAAGGACCTCTTCAGGCTGTCAATTTCCTGAATAAGGTTGGTATACATGTTATCACTCTTCGTCATCTTCCCAAGACACATCTCGATGGAGCTACCTTCGTCGGAAAAGACAAGAATCCTGTCATTGCTCTGACTTTGAGATATGATCGTATTGATTATTTTTGGTTTACCCTATTTCATGAATTAGGTCATATCCATTATCACCTTTTTGATGATAGTGATGAAACGTACTTCGTGGATGACTTATCAATCAAGACTAGCGATTCACTTGAAGAGGAAGCAGATTCATTCGCTGCGGATAATCTAATATCAGATGATGAGCTTGATGAAAAGGGTCTCTTTATAGACTGTTCACCCGAAAAGGTTAAGGAAATAGCCAACCAAATGTACATACATCCTGCAATCATAGCAGGTAGATTGAGACATCACTTCGACAATTTCTATATCCTGTCAAACCTGATAGGAAATGGAGAAGTAAGGAAATTGTTTGAATATTAAATAAAAGACCGCTTCCAAGCGAGGCTTGCAAACGGTCAGTGACTTTATAAAAGTCTGAGTAACTAAAGATATGATAATGTCACTGACTTTTTAGTCAAGATTTTACTTCTTAACTAAAACAGACCTTGCTTGGAGCGGATTACTAAAAAGGAGGTATCAATATGGTACCTAAACTGAAAGTGATCGATGAAAGCCCAACGGGTCTGAATCGGGAGTTCGAATATACTCCCACAGGGGAACATCTTACTCGTGGACAAGTTGCCGATCTGATTGACCGGGGGAAGATTCCTGGTTATCACAACATGCATGTAGAAAGAGATGGTAGAACGTATCGTATTCCCCGTTCAAACCCTGATTCGTCAACAAAGAACAATCTTGATTAAGGAGAAAACAGATGGCAAAAACAGCAGCAAAGCCCCCCGCAACTGTGAATCGTAACGCTAAAGATGGTCGATTTGTCACCGACAAATATACTAAGCACCATCCTGCAACGACAGTCACAGAAACTATCAAAAAGAAATAGTAAACTACACGAAATGGAGGGTAGTTCCCCTGCCCTCCAAATATTATGGTGGTATTTATGCTTTTTAGAGATGAACATCTTACAAGAAGAGATTTAATTGATCCTATCATTATGCGTCGTGGGTGGACAGCCGACCTGATTAAGATTGAAAAGACTCCTGGTGGTGTTGATATCGTTGATGGGAAACCTATTAAACGCAAAGGACGCTGTGATTATCTTCTTTGTCTGCCGATCAAGGATGGTAAATCGCCACTGCCTGTTGCAATCCTGGAAGCTAAGAAAGAGTCTTTGCATGCAAGTATGGGACTTGCCCAAGCAAAGAAATACTGCCAACAATTTCATGTGCCTTTCGCATTTTCCACTAATGGTCATTTATTTGTGGAATATGCCGAAGATACAGATATGATAACTAATGAAAGACCATTAATCGAGATGCCCAATCCAGATGAATTACGTCATCGGTATGAAACATATAAGCAAATCAAACTTGAATCATCTGCGTCTGATGCATTATTTTCCAGTTACAAGGGCGGTGAGGGCGTAAGAAGATATTATCAGGATGCTGCGATCCGTGCAACCCTTGAGAAAATTGCACAAGGTGAAAAGCGATGCTTGTTATCCTTAGCAACAGGAACAGGCAAAACAGTGATAGCCAAACAACTGCTTTATAAAATCGCTTTATCAGGACAATTAACCAAAGCACTGTTTTTATGTGACAGAGATGAGCTACGCACCAATGGCATCGGTCACATGAATGATGTATTTGGAGATGATGCTCAAATCGTAGATACATCTAATCCTCATCCTAATGCCAGAGTTTTAGTTGCAACATATCAGACTTTGAATGTATCCGATGAAGATTCCACACCGGTATTTTGGAAAGAGAACTTCCCTCCAAACTATTTCAGTCATATCATTATTGATGAATGTCACCGTAGTGCCTGGAGTCGTTGGAGCGTTGTGCTTACCGATAATCCAAACGCTGTGCAAATTGGTTTGACCGCTACACCAAGAATTGTTGTTGGCGGGAAATCAAATACACCCGAGTTTCAGGAAGATGCTGAAATCACAGCGAATAACGTTAAGTATTTCGGAGAACCAGCTTACGAATATACGATTTCACAAGGTCAAAACGATGGTTATTTGGCTGCCTGTGAAGTTATCCGTCGCAGTGTGGATTTAGATAAAAAAGGACTCGTTCGTGAAGATATACAGGAATTATCCGTAGTTGATGTATTTACCGGTAAAAAAGTCAATCCTTCTGAGATCGATGAAGCTTATACTGCAGAACGTTTTGATGTAGATTTATTACTGGAAGATCGTATGAATGCCATGTCACAGGATTTGTTTGATTTGTTCCTGGATACTGGTGGTCCTCATCAGAAAACTATCATATTCTGTGCCAGTGAATACCATGCGGAACAAATTGCAATCAAATTACAAAATATATATACACAGTGGTGCCACGATAATCTACGTACACCGCATAAGAATTATGCCTTCAAATGCACTTCCGGCAATACAGGTGACAAAGCAAAATCACTGATTCCGGAACTACGTGGTGCAATCATGTCCCATTATATTGCTACAACTGTGGATTTATTATCTACAGGTGTTGATATTCCCAATCTGCAGAACGTTGTATTTTTCAAGTACATTAAATCACCTATCCTCTTTTATCAGATGGTGGGACGTGGAACACGTACAGGTAATCCGATTGGCTCTAAAATGATGTTTCGTCTCTACGATTATACCAATGCGACTCGTCTGTTTGGGGAAGAATTTGTGAGCAGAGCAACCCCAACAAAACCTGATGATGATATGCCAATTCAACTTAAGCAGATAAAAAAGATTAAAGTACTTGAGAATGAATTCGAAATCCAGATTCAAAACGAGGGAAAATCTATTCTCTGCAATGAAGATGGTATTGATACACTGATTCCTTATGAAGAATATAAAAAACGTCTTAGTAATCGACTCATCGAAGAGGTATCTTCAGTAGATGAGTTACGTAGTCATTGGGTCGTATATAATAAGCGTCGAGCATTACTAGACAGTTTGCCGGGAGGAGAGTCTGCCATTCGTCTGATTCGGGAACTGGAAGATGAACAGGAATGTGATCTCTACGATGTCTTGGCTGAGGTAGGATTTGGTTATGAGCCAAAATCAAGAGCAGAACGAGCTTCTGCTTTTGGTTATCAAAATAAGGATTGGCTTATAAAGTATCCTGAAAATACAAGAAAAGTACTTGAGGCAATTGCTAAACAATTTGAACATGGCGGTATTGATGAATTGGAAAGCGATTCACTCTTTGATGTGCAGGAAATCAAAGCAAATGGCGGTTTTACTTCATTATTGAGATTACCAATGCAACCAAATGAACTAATCAATGAAACAAAAATAAGGCTGTTGAGATGAAACAAGTAAAACTAGGTAATAAAGAGTATTTTACAATCATAATTGGTCAATCGCCCCCCAGTGATTCTTATAATAAACATGGCGATGGACTACCCTTCTTCCAAGGTAAAGCTGACTTTGGATTATTGAATCCTATCCCAACAGTATGGTGTAATGCACCTTCTCGTATTGCAGAAACTGGAGATATACTTCTTTCAGTAAGAGCACCTGTTGGACCTTTGAATATTGCATCTGAAACTTCATGTATTGGCAGGGGACTTGCTGCCATTCGGACAACAGACAAAGCATATTCAAAATATGTTTATTGGGTATTGAGGAACTTCGAAACAACTATAGCTAAAGATGGTAGCGGGTCTATGTTTAACTCAATTACGAAAGAACAAGTATATAATATCAGGATTCCTCTTCCCGATACTTATGAAGAACAAGTGGCAATCGCTAACAAGTTAGATGCAAAGCTTGCTCAAGTTGATCAAATAAGCCAAGCGATTCTTAAACAAAATGAGGCTACTCAAAACCTACACATGTCTATGTTACTGGAAGTATTTCCTCAGGAGTATTGTGATCAGGTCGAAGACGGATTGAAATTTACCAAAACTTCCTCATTGAAAAGTTTGTGCTTAGAAATTGCAGGTGGAGGTACACCTGATACAACTAATTTAGAATATTGGACAGGTACAGTTCCGTGGATTTCAAGTGCGGATATCTTGGATATACATACGATAACTCCACGAAGATTTATTACTCAGAAAGCAATTGAAGATTCGGCAACTCATTTGGTGCCCAAAGGTAGTATTATCTTTGTTACAAGGGTGGGAGTAGGAAAAATCTGTATTGCTCCATTTGATTTATGTTTCAGTCAGGATTCTCATGGCTTGATACTTGATCCTAAAAAAGTAAATGTTGAATATCTTCTCTTATATCTTTTATCGATCATGCCTTCAATCAAAGATTCGATGCAAGGATCAACGGTAAAGGGTATAACTCGTGATATGTTAGAATCATTAATCATACCACTACCGGAAACATATCAAGACCAAATCTCATTAGCAAATCAACTTTATTTGAAACTAGCTCAAATTGAGCAAATGCTCAAAGCAAATGAACTACAATTAAGTGCTTCAAATGCATTACCTTCTACTATTCTCAAGGAAGAATTTAATTTTCTAAAGGAACAATAATGAAAACGAATAAAACCAAAGGGAAAAGCATCAATAGTCAAGCCTCAATGGATAAAATGGTCAGACAAATCTGTGATATCATGCGTCGGGATAAAGCCAAAGGTGCACGCCTGTATGTACCGGAATTGACATGGGTACTCTTCTTATGTTATCTGGATATCATAGAGATTGAACAGTTACAGCGTGCTCAGGCATTGGGCAAGGAATATACTCCCATCCTTGAATCTCCTTACCGATGGTATGATTGGGCAGCACCTTATGACAGAAAGAAAAATCCGGAAGAGATCATCAAGCATAAGGGGCAGGGATGGAAGCGTCTTGAACTTCGTAACCAACGCATGGGTTCGTTTCTCAAATTCGTGAATGAAGAGTTATTTCCTTACTTGATGAATTTGAAAAATAATCCATCTGTCTCACATAAACAGAAAATCACTTCTGAGATTTTTAGCACCAAGAAAAATACGATTCTTGATTCTGAGAATAATCTCCAGGATGTTCTTGATAAAGTACATGATATGGCTCATTCACAAATTGATGAAACACACATGTTTCCAATTTCCCAAGCATTCGAAGGGATTCTTCCCAGCCTTGGTGAAAAGAAAAATGATGGCGGACAATTCTTTACGCCACGAGAGGTCATCCGCGTCATGGTGGATATAGTACAGCCACATCTTGGGTGTACAGTATATGATCCGTGTTGTGGTACAGGTGGTTTTCTTATCGAAGCTTACAAACATCTTCTCCAACAACATCCAACTTCTACCCAAATTGAGGAATTGAAGACAGGAGCTTTCTGGGGACGTGAGGATGCTGATGAAGTCATTCCCATTCTCTTAGCCAATCTTCTATTACATGACATCGATTTACCGCATATATGGCATGGAAATACATTGACCGATAAGACAACCTATGGTGAGTTATTCCTTGGAGCACCCAATCAATTCGATTATATCCTGACCAATCCGCCTTTTGGCAGCAAGGAGAGCTTATCTGCTCAAGCCAGGTTTGCATACAAATCAGGTAAAGCCCAGATTCTCTTTTTACAGCATATCATAGACAGTCTTGCCGAGAAAGGTACCTGCGGCATGGTAATAGATGAGGGTGTTCTGTTTCACACCAAGACTAAAGCCTATGAGCAAACTAAACGCAAGCTCTTGAATGAATGTGACCTTTTCTGTATCATTAGCTTACCAGGCGGTGCCTTTGTAAATGCAGGTGCAGGAGTGAAAACAGACTTATTGTTCTTCAAAAAAGGCAAGAAAACTGAGAGAGTATGGTATTATGATATGACCTTAGGTGATGATTTCAAACTACGCAAGGTCAATAAGGGTAATCCTCTCCTCTCATCCCATTTTTCTGATTGTGTAAGACGTTTATCCTTACCACAAGATGATAAAGATAGAATCAGTGAACGTAGTTGGTTCCTCACAAGGGAAGAGATAGAAGACAGAAACTATGACTTGAAAGCCGTCAATAACAATGCTCCTGACTTTTCCGATAAGCGTACTTCAAAAGAATTACTGGAAGTGATACGGAAAGCACAGGAGGAGATAGGGGAATTACTAAAGGAATTGGAGGAAAAATGAGAAATACTATTTCGAAATATAAAATGGATATAGATAATCTTATTAAGAAGGGCCAGCTTCTTAAAGCTGTAATATTTTATGAATGCTATCCCGAAAAATTGAAGGCAGAGCCCAAAAAGGCTGAAATTATTAAAGATCTTCCTTCTTTTAGTTCAGAGTATCAAACATGGTATTCAGAGGCTAAAGTAATAATTAAGAATCTACTTCACGATAGATCAGATGATTTTCAAAGATATTATGAAGCCCAACGAAATAGAAAGAGCATCGATGCTGATAGTTATCGAATTGAAGATTATTTGAAGGGTTTAACTGTATCAAAAGGATCAGTTAATATTGTTGATAAAACGGCTGCAATTCCAGCTTTTGAACAGCAACTAGCAATAGTAAAGGCACTAAAGACAAGATTCGAGAGCTCTTTATTTGACATTAGATTGCACCTACAAGGAGAGATGTTTGATGATGAACTTGAAGCAGCAGAATATTTACTAAAAAATAAGTTTATCAGAGCTGCAGGAGCTATGGCTGGAGTTGTTTTAGAAAGACACTTAAAGCAAGTATGTGTGAATCATGAAGTGAAAATACCTAAAAAGAAGAATTTCTCAATAAGCGATTTCAATGATGCTTTAAAAAATTCGGATGTCATTGATATATCAGATTGGAGAAGAATACAACTTTTAGGGGACTTCAGAAATAATTGTGACCATGATAAGAAGGAACCTAAATCAGAGGAAGTACAAGAGCTAATTGATGGCGTAAAGAAAGTAATTAAGACACTTTTTTAACCAAGAAAAAGACTAAAAATAGTATAACTTACCCCTACTAAACAAGAGACGCCCGTATAGGGCGTCTCTACATTAAGGCATCCATTCCGGATGCCCTTACTTTATATCGCATATATAAGACTAGTTGAATCTTCCATCTGAAACAGTAATCCTGCCCTCATGGTTTCTGCCACGGTCTGGCAGGATATGCATTTTCATTGATTTCCTCAAGTGTGATTTTATCCAGATCGATATTTGGGTAAAGTCATTTCAAAGTTCATATCATCTTGGAGAACAAAGACCAAGATCTTAGTGGTAATTTGCTTTGAGTTGGTACTTTGGTCTGAAGTAAAAGACAATATGAAATAGTCCTTTGCATCTCGTAGCTCTAAATAGCCATTCTCAAACATTTTCCATGAATAAACGAGAACAAATAAAATGGTACCGGTATCCATACAGCATCCTGATATGCTTTTTTACTGTTCTACTTTTACCTTCATCATGATTTTTAACTTTTTACATTTCATGGAGTAGACCAAAGATAAGTTAAGAGATAAGAACTAAAAACTAATAGTTGCAGAGCAGAAGGTTACTGGTGACCGGTTACCGATGGCATCATAAGTTAAGAACTAAGAAGTAAGAACTAAAAGTTGCAGAAGGGCTGAAAAAGATAACTTAGGATAATAAAAAAGTCCCGAAGGAGAATCCTTCGGGACTTTCTATGTATTTGATTATTAACCCATGTTCAGGGTCACATATCTGAAATTCCCGGTTCTATCTTTGATATAGAGCAGGATGATCTTGTTATCTGACTTGGTAATAACATTCTTCGCATCTTTCAGCGCCTGATTATATTCAGAGATGCTGTTCACTTCGGAATCATTGATTTGGATGATGACATCGCCTACATTCAAGCCGGCTTTTGCAGCTGGGGTGTTAGGCTCGATACGGGAAATGACGACTCCCTTATCACTATCCACTTTCAGTTGTTTGGCGATGGCACTGTCACGGGTGTCTACCGATAAGCCGGTTGCGACAGAAGATCCACCGTTATCATCCGTTTTAGCAGCCACATCATCATCAGGATATGCCTCAAGTTGCACTGAAAGAGTCATTTCCTTCTTATTTCGAATGATCTTCACAGGAACAGTCGATCCGACTTTACTTTCTGCAACAGCAATCCGGAATTTTGCAACAGAAGTGACAAGAATTCCATTGAATTCCATGATCACGTCACCATTCTTCAAACCGGCTTTGCTGGCAGGAGTTTTGTCTTCAACTTTGGCAACCAGGACACCGGCAATATCAGGTAAGTTGAAACTGGATTTGAGTTCAGGTGTGATCTCCTGTGGGGAGATTCCCATGTAGGCACGCACCACCTTACCTGTCTTCATCAGGTCATCTGCAACCCTTTTTGCAAGGTTGATGGGAATGGCGAAGCCGATACCGTTGTTTCCCCCGCTGGGACTGGTTATGGCAGCATTAATGCCAATGACTTCACCCCTGATATTGATGAGCGGTCCGCCGCTGTTACCGGGATTGATGGCTGCATCAGTCTGAATGTAGTCCTGATAGACAGGGGAATCATTACCGAAGTTCAGGTTTGCCCTGCCGATAGCGGAGATGACGCCAACAGTCACAGTACGTTCCAAGCCTTCATCAAAAGGATTACCGATGGCAATTGCCCAATCGCCAATCTCGAGATTGGAGGAATCACCAAGCGGAAGAACGACAATCTTGTCTTCCTTCTTCACCTTGACCTTCAGGACACCGACATCCGTCATACGGTCTACGCCCACGATCTCGCCGGTATAGTTCGCCTTGTCGGCAAGGGTGACTGTGATGGTGCCGTCTTTGCCGGGTGCGATCACGTGGTTGTTGGTAAGGATGTAAACTTCCTGTTTAACCTGGTCATACTTGAATATGAACCCGGAGCCTCTATATACAGCCTGTTGGGGTTGTTGCGGCATTTCGGGAAAGAAGAATTTAAAGAAGTCGTTGGGATTTGAATTATTCAATGTTGTTGTGATCTTTGCTTCAACTTTGATCTGGACGACAGCATCGCGTACATTTTTTACTACGCTCACAAATGGGCTTTGTCCATTATCAGTAACGGGAAGTGCCAAAACAAGGGCAGGAACCGTTATAATTATGAAGCAGATGAGAGATATGAGTCTTGCTCTGTTCACTTTTTCCTCCAGAATATGAGTAATATCATACTTTTCGAAAAACATCATTCATTCGAATGTCATATCAATAACTGCTTAGCATAACCTCCACAATTAGATTTTAATGCAAAAAATAAGTGATACATTGAATTGTCAAAGAAAAATCTTTGTGTTATCTCGTAAATGTATGCACGTGATAACTTCCAATGTTATCAATCCAATAGATGTTATCCTTGTCCATGGGGATGGAAATGATAACACGCGCGAATTGGGCATTTGGTTTGAAAAACCCTGTCGAAAGGAGGATTTCATTCCAAGTGGAATTAGACTTCAGTTTACTGGTAAAATTATCTTTTCTCGCTCCTATTTTATCAAATGTACGGAAGTACATGACCACAGGAGTGATGGAAGGATATTTGGAACGGACAAAACAGCGGTTCAGGTAGGCAGAGCGGTTATCGATGGGGAATGATTCGGATACGAGCAATACCTTCTGTTCAGGATACTTGATCATCAGGGATTTCTTCCCGTTCTGCACAAAGAGAGAATCCCATGAAATAGCATTGCGATAATCGAAATTTGAAAGGAACATCCAACTGTTGGGTGTCTGGTTACCTGTTTGATGTGCTATTTCGAAATCACCGTCCGGAATCAGGTTCGGCTTCCCATCTGCATCCCGATCAAAAAACAGCAGACTGGGACCGAAAAAGCAACTGGTAAGCAACATCAATGGAATCACCGCAATTAAAGGATAAAAGAACCGTTTCATATGCTCTCTCCTAATCATCCTATCCTATTTCATAAATCCGCGTTCAAGCAGATATTTCATTACCATCCCCACTGCCAGGGAATTTATGAGCAGGTTTGAACCACCGTAACTGATAAATGGTAGTGGAATACCCGTTGTGGGTACCACACCGATATTCATTCCAATATTGATGAATATCTGGAAGGAAAGATATGCCATAATTCCGGCAGTGGCTATCTTTCTTTCCCTTACATTCAGTTTGCCAACGGCAAGAGAAAGGCGCCATAAGAACATGAAAAAGACAAGCAATAAAATGCTGCTTCCCACAAAACCGAATTCTTCTCCAATCACAGAAAAGATGAAATCGGTATGATGTTCTGGCAGAAAGTTCATGTTCTTCTGTGTGCCGAGTAGGAATCCCTTTCCCAAAATACTTCCCGATCCGATGGCAATCTTCGCCTGGATGATCTGATATCCCGCACCTAAAGGATCGAGGGTCGGATCCAGGAAAGTAAGGATTCTGTTCTGCTGATACGTTTTCAATCCCTGCCAGATAAATGGCGTTATGAGAGAAATGAACACGTTGATCACGACAGCAATCGAGATACCAACCCAAGACAGACGATATTTTATGAGTAGATAAATTAAAAGCAAGATAAAAATAATAAAATATAATAAATAAAAAGATGTTATGATACTTAATATTGGACTAACGATGAGAAGGATGTAAATAAACGGGATATCAGCAGCCGCAAACATGGCTAACAAACTGATACAGAAAACAACAGTGGTACCGAAATCCGGCTCGATAATGATTAATGCAACGGGAAGCAATGTTACCAGGAAACCTCGCAACATGATGGACAATTCACCCATATAAGGCTTTGAGATGATCTTAGCCACCATTAGGATCGTACAGAGTTTTGCCATTTCAGACGGTTGGAAATGAAGGAAGCCGAATTGGAACCAACGATGAGAGCCATTGATCGTAGGTAGGAATAACACCACTACAAGCGTGAGTAAGCTGAAGATGTATGCAGGGACGATCAAGAGATCGATGACAGCGAAGGGGATCCTGAATAGAAAGTAGAGGGTGAGAAGGACAAATATAACGAATATTGCCTGTTTCCACCAGAAGTTCTTAACATTGTATGTATCCCCGATCTTGGTAGTGGAAGCGCTGTAAATGGCAAAAACTCCCATCATCAGTAAAATGAGGAGAAGTACGAACAGTGTCCAGTCAAAATTCTTGCTTTTTGTGAACATCTTTATTTCTCCGCTACCATTTTCGTCTTGTTATTCTCGATATGGTCATGATAATATCTCATGATCTGACCAGCGATCGGTGCAGCAGATGAACCGCCATGACCTGCATTTTCCATGAACACGCACACAGCGATCTGGGGTGTATCGGTGACATAATAACCAACAAACCAGGCATGAGTGGGACTTCCGACATGGTTTTCCGCTGAACCGGTCTTTCCATAAACATCAGCTCCTTCCACGCGAGCAGCACCACCTGTTCCTCCTGGTGCATTCACCACCTTATACAGACCTTCATGGATGATGCGAAGCGTATTGGCTGATACAGGCAACTGCGTCACCAGTTTTTGATTCAAATCCCGGTACAGGATTGTTTTATTACCTATGGCACGATCAAGCAGGTGAGGTCTGATCCACTTTCCGTTATTCGCCAATGCTGCATAATATGCGCATATCTGGAGCGGCGAAACCTGAATTTCACCCTGTCCGATGGAAAGATTCACTTTCGGTCCGATGATACCGGTGTATTTTCCATAATGCTTTTTGTACCATGCTGTATTGGGGAACAAGCCCTGTCTCTCATTGGGAAGATCGATGCCTGTTCGCTGGGCAAGATGATTGGCAAATACAAACTTCTGGAAGTCATCGAGATTCAGTTTCAATGACAAGTCATAGAAAAAGACGTCACAAGATACTCGAAGCGCATCCTCGACGGAAAGTGAGCCATGCCCTGCCCGGCTCCAGCAGCGGAAGAAACGATTTCCTATCATCAATCCACCAGTGCAGGGACGGTCCAGTGAATATTGCGTAATCACTCCCCGTTCCAATCCTATGCTGGCTGTCAATGCCTTGAATACGGATCCTGGAGGATAAACACCATGAATGACCCGATCGAGCATCGGTTTATTTGGATCATTGGAAATTCGATTCCAGTCATCCTTATTGATCTTGGTCATCATCATATTCTGGTCAAAGTCCGGCTTACTTGAATACGCCAAAATACCACCCGTTTTCACATCGATGACTGCAATGGCTCCATTCACACCACCCGGGAAGACCGAAGAGGCATATTTTTGGAGATCTGAATCCATTGTCAGGACGAGACTCAATCCGTTCTCGGGCTGCTGCACGAGATTATTCTTGAAGAGGTTCAGGCTTTTACCGGTGGCATCCACCTGGATGATCTCATTACCATCCTTCCCGTGGAGAAGAACCTCATAGTATTTTTCCAGACCGGTCTTTCCGATACTGCTGTTGATGGAATAGCCTTCTTCCTTCACTCTACTGTATTCATCGGCATTAATACGTCCCACATAACCGGTGAAATGGTTCGGGATCAGGTATTGCCTGGTCGTTTCCACTTTGAAGTTGAGAGAAGGATAATAGTTCAAATCCTCTGAAACACGCATCATGGTATCATAATCCGTATTTTCTGCAATGAGGATATCCTGGTATGAGCGAAACCTGTTATTATAAACCAGTGAATCCACTTCCGCGGGGTCAATTCCGTAATTGAACTGAAGGAATTGCATGAGGCTTTTCACGTTCTTGATCTTAGCAGGTGTCAGATACAGGTTCAAGGAAGGGATATTGATCACGACAGGTTTATAATTCCTGTCGTAGATTTCACCTCTTGTGGCTGGAATGCGATTCAAGCGAACGAAATTACGCTCTGCGATCTGATGATAGTAATTACCCTTGATGATCTGAAGTTCAAACAGAGAACTGATCAGGAACAGGAAGAGAACTGCCAGGATGATCTTAAAAACGTTTGGTGGATCGAGATTAGTCTTCATGCAGAGAGATTTTCATCCGGAAAAGAACGGAAAGGATGAATGTAAAAACAATCGAAAAAGCGATATTATAGATGATATTGAAGAAAAATAACGGGATAAGCTTTATGGAATAACCCGTCATCACCAACTGTACGATAAAGAAAATGAAGCCGTAAATGAGATTCACGATCCCGATGATAATGAGATGTGATAGGAATTTCTCCTTATCGAGGCTCTCATGATAACTGCTTACGATCCAGGCAAGGATGATATAACAAAGCGTATTGATCCCGAGAAGGTTCGGGGTAGTGATATCCTGCATCACACCCACTATGAACAGCATGGTCATTGATGCCAGGAATGAAACATTCATGCTGAGGAAGATGACAAATGCCAACATGATATTGGGGACAATCCCAAATATGGAGAGATCCGGAGCAATAATGACCTGCAGATACAAAAGCAGGATTCCCATCACTCCTAATCGGAAGATATTCCAGAATTGCGATTCCCGGTTCAAATGGTCTCCTCCGCCACTCTTCTGATGATACAGAACGGAGTCAGTTCATCACCCTGTCCCTGTGGATTATCCTTCATCACTTTTTGCATAAAATCCTTATCAATTCCCGAACTTCCACCGATCATCCAGCATCCGCCGATGTCATTGATATCCATGACAGCAGTTTCATAGCCCAGGGCATCTTTGATTTTCTGGGATTCCTTCTCCGGATGAAGAGGACCCTTGATCACACAATCATCGTAAGGTGGAACAGGTGAAGTATGCGCAGCATCGATCAAGGCTGCCTGCATACCTGCAATACGGTAGAAATCTCCCTTTCTGCCGACCAGTTTCCCCAAGGCTCCTACAAAAGCAGCAAGCAGGATTCTTCCTGCACCGCATTCATCGATCGCACACTGCATGCTTGTGGGTGCGCGTAAGCCGATGCCATATGGAACTTTGGCTACGAATCTCCAAAGAATCCGGGCAAGTAAGCCTATCTTCAGTTGTGAGACAGGAACTGCTCTGCCCTGCGTGATTGCCATTGGGCTTTCACTGATGGATATGATATCTCCTTTTTGCAGGATGTTTCCTGCTGATTCCCTGATGATATCAATAAATGAATCACCCGGCATGAGGATCCTCGTTTTTACCGGAATCCGTTCATACTGGATACCATTGACTTCAATATTCGGCTGGCGGTTCTTGCTCATTTGAAAGCTCCCTGTTACCCTTCAGGACAAAGACTGTCTCTGAATTCTCGATTAATGCAAAAGGCTGGATCTCGGCTTTCAGGAACATATTGTCCTGTGATTCCTTGAGTTTGATCACCTTTCCTATCGGATAGCCTTTTGGAAATATCTGCGATATATTCGAGGTGACCAGTGTGTCACCTATATTAACCTGTGAACCGAGTTTGATCATGCCCATATATACACGCCCGTAATAATCGGTCTCTAATACACCTTGTACACTTGAGTTCTTGTCCATGATGGCAAGCTTGAACAGGTTGTGCGATATGGGCAGCACGATGGAATAATTCCGTGAAACCATCACCACCTTGCCAACGACACCTTCAGCAGAAATGACGGGATCATCCTGCCGGATACCATCCCTATTGCCTTTGTTGATGATGAGATTCCTCTCCCAATAATTGCCTGTGAACCGAACGACCTCAGCGACGACAAAGTTCTTCCCTGCAAGGAAGGTGGGAATCTTCTGGCTGTTTTCAAGTGAATGAAGGCGATTTTCGAGGTTCATTATATAGAGGGTTTGCTGGGCGATTTTCTCGTTCAGGTGGAAATTCTTTTCTTTCAATACCTTTGCAGTTTGAATATTCGATATGCTGCTGATATAGGGCGGAAAGACATAATCACTGAGCCACTGTGCTTTTTTTATCCGTGTTTCAGTTGTTCCCATCAGAAGGAACAGTGCTAAAAGAATGTACAGAATAGCAACAATGCGTTCCCTGGTCACGATGCTCAGTCTTCAATTTTTTTAATCAGGACTTCTCTATAACTTTCGATGTCGTCAAGTATCTTGCCTGCACCTTTGACCACTGCAGTTAAGGGGTCAGGAACGACATGAACAGGTAAATCGACAGTATTGCGGATTCTTTCATCGAGTCCTTTCAGAAGAGCACCACCACCGGTTAGGAAGATACCGCGTTCTGCAATATCTGCTGCAAGTTCGGGGGCTGTTCTTTCGAAAAGACGCTTGATTGCATCGATCATGGCAGTCACTGTTTCCGAGAGGGCTTCCCGAATTTCTTCAGAACCCATCTTGATGGTAATGGGGTAACCAGTGACAATGTCACGTCCTCTCACTTCCATCACTTGTTCCTGCTTCAGGGGATAGGCGGAACCGATTTTGAGTTTTATCTTTTCTGCTGTTTGAATACCAACAAACAGGTTGTTCTTCTTCCTGAGATAATTTACCACATCCAGATCCAGCTTGTCACCACCGATACGGATGGAATTATGAACCACGATGTGGGAAAGAGAAATGACGGCAATCTCGCTTGTTCCTCCACCGATATCCATGATCAGGTTCCCGTAGGGCTTATCGATGGGAAGGTCTGCACCAATGGCAGCAGCAATCGGTTCGGAGACAAGAAAGACTTCTCTTGCACCAGCATGCAATGCACTGTCACGTACGGCACGCTTTTCCACTTCCGTAATGCCGGATGGTACACATACAATGACTCTTGGGCGAACCAGGAGTCTCTTCTTCTGAGCACGGAGGATCAGGTTTCTGAGCATGAGCTCAGTGACTTGGAAGTCAGCGATCACACCGTCTTTGAGCGGTTTGATCACTCTTACTTCATCCGGGCTCTTACCCAGCATTTCCTTCGCAGGACCGCCGATGGCAATCATTTTCTTGCTATCAGCCGACATGGCGACAACAGACGGTTCATCTATAACAACACCGGAGTTCTTTTTATATACAAGGGTATTGGCGGTTCCAAGGTCAATTGCAATGTCGTTCGCCAAAACACCGAAGAATTTGAGAAAATTCATACTGTCTCCAAAAGCTTACTCATTTTTACACAATAAGATAGTTTAAATAAACATATTTCTGCCCTTTTATGGAGAATCTCCAATATGTCAAGCAGAAATGTACTACGGTCTGGCAATATGAGGTTGTATCTACTCTTCCACCAATCCGTTCAACTCCGAAGGATCATACCAACTGATCAACCCCTGGATACGCTGAATCTCCGTTTGGAGTATGGTTTTATGATTTGATTCCTCTTCTGCAAATTGCAGGAAAAGTTCTTTCATGTCTGCATGCACACAACCCTGTGCCAATCTCAGGTACGCTTCATGCGCCAATTCTTCACGCCCGACGGCAAACTCAAGGATGCTTTTCGGATCATTGACAATATCCGCAGGGACATCGTGCTTCACTTTCTCTTCATCGATCGCCAGCGTCTCATTCGGAAATTCCCTCTGAAAACCATCACGAAGTTTCTCTTCATGCATTTCTTCCAGCGGTACAAGATTGAGAAATGTCCTGCTAACATTCTCCTGTTTGAAGCTCTTCGCCAGAGATCTATATAAATTCTGTGACTTGATCTCGTAATGAATTGCAAGAATATATGCTTCTTTCCTGGATTCCATTCCAAACCTCCAATATAAGATATGATAAGTGATAATTTCAATTTATCCCTGTCAATGAAAATAAACGTGGGGATAGATAATTTAACAGGGAACAGGGAATACTTATGCGCAGCGCCGCATAGCATGCGGTGGACACTTCGCATAGCATGCGAATTTTATCAAAACTCATCGCTTATCCACGAGTATTTCCACTCTTCAGGTTCATTAACAAGCTTCGCTTTCACCGGATTCATTAAAATGTAATTCGCTATATTCATCGCCTCTTTTCCGCTGCGTGCACAGTAATCATAATACTCTCTCTGCCAGGTCGAACCTGTCTTCTTCAAAAGCAAGTTGATATCATGTGTGGTTATACTCTTGATCTTCTTTACAATAAAGCTGAGTTGATGATACTCACCTTCTTCTCTTTCCTTCAATCGCAACAAGATATGAACATGATTCGGCATGATTGTAAAACAGAAAAGATCATACAGGTCTTTATCAAATTTCTGCAGTGTATTCATAATGATCTCTGCTACTCCGGGATTTGTCAGGTAATCAGTGTCCTTTCGGTATTCAGTAAGCAATGTATCATAAAAATCAAATACCCTCTTTCTAATCACATTTTGATAATACGACCCTTGTTTTGTTTTGCTGCTGATCTCAAGCTTATATTCATTTAGTTTTGCAATGAAATCTGCTGGAAGTGAATTGTTCAATCTGAACGTGATAAAAAGCACACCATTCTCCGGCTGATAATGGGGCATTCGCCTGTAATAAAATTGTGAGTCTTTGTTATTATTCATATAGCCCTCCTCTAATATTGATCTATTCGCATTCTATGCGAAGTGTCCACCGCATGCTATGCGGCGCTGCGTAGTGTTATTCTTTCATTTTGTATTCGAGATATTGTACTGCCTTATCTGCTTTTTTCACAGCATATCGAATCTCTTTTGCATCTTTCGAAATCTGGACTCCAAGAATTTTTGTATTTCGTAAACTTATCGCGTTACTATGATCCGTAAAATCTTGAATCAATTTGCCTGATAGAACATCAAATACAACCACAAACGGACCATTCCCAATTATTGCAATCAACGTGCTGTCAACTTGCGTCATATCAATGCAGTCATAATCAAAACCAGCAACAATATTGCCGCTTGAATTATCCAAAATACACTTGTTTGTTTTCCACTCTGTTCGCAAGAGAGAAAAATCAGGTGCGTTTTTATAAAATCCAATACCGTTCCCTGGATCAAAATCTGAGAAGTCTTTATACATTCTCTCTTTCGTTGATAGCAAGAAGAGTCTTCTGATCCTTTCTGTTTTGTCATATGAAATCACGATATACTTCTGAGTTGGGGTAATTTCAATACAAGATGGTTGTATCATTCTTGTATCTGTTTTATAAAGAAATCGTATGACTCCATCGAAAGATACTACTGCAATTTCAAAGTTCAATTTTTCTCCATATTGTCCGAAAAGGAAATTATCTCCTAAATTACCGATTATATTCGATAAGTTGCGATAATTCCCGATCTCTTGCGGAAAAGTGATCTCTTCACCAGTATCCTTTTTCAATACATATCTTTTATGTTCTATATCATACAGCAAAAGACCATCTTTGGTTTCATTTATACATGAAACTACATATTCAACGTTTGGCAATGGACTCTCGGCTTGATCTCCCCAAGTATCATCATTTTCAAATGCGTAAAGTGTAGACGTTTTCCATAGAACACGACCAGCAAAGTCAGTACATTTCAAGTAATATGGATTGTAACACTTATATAGGAAACCATTAAAAGCATGTGGAGTAGGAAATTCAAACATATTCGAAGTGGTCTCATCATATTCTTTTTTACTTATCTCTCCCAGCAGAGCAAACTTATGGGATGCACTTTTAGCATTACTCCTATCCAATCCCTTAAAATCAGCACTTTCAAAATGATAAATCGGATATGCCCATAACGATAATCCAAACAACACTGATGATAGAATCAATAAACAACTTTTATATCTCATGATCCCCTCAATGATTTCTCAAGAAATCTTCAGCATTACCAATTGGATCGAAAGCCTGTTTGAGAAAGTTTGCCAACATTTTATTGCTATTTACTGCTTTAAACATGCATCCTCCTATATCCACCATAGATAACTCAAAATCCGCATAGAGATTAAATGCTGATGTGAATATTTATTATATGATTAATACTTGTAAAGTAAATTCCAATTTCCCTTTGCCCTTCAACCGGGTGCAATCCAAGCAGCGCCGCATAGCATGCGGTGGACACTTCGCATAGAATGCGAATATACTTACTTCTTTGACGATACAAAGAAGTAAGATATCCAATTCGTGGGTTGGGAAACCCACTCCAAAAACAGGTTGGGAAACCTGTGGTACAGAAAAGTTTGCAACGCACGGGGTGCGTTGAGCCACCTCACGGGGTGAGGCGTTCCGAGAATTTCCTTACGCATACCAATCCCTTTCCAATGGGATTCCAATCCCATACCAATCTCTTTCCAATCTCTCAGGATTGGTATGAGATAGGTAAGGCATTGCTATTGCTTTGGATTTAGATTGGATTTCTTAAGGATGTGGTTAGATTATTCCTTTAGCAGGTAGCTGATAGCTTGTAGCTTATAGGGGAAAAGAGACGAGATATTGGAATAATTAATTGCGGATGGTTTCGATCGGATTCAAATGCTCGATCTTTCGGGAAGGATAGAGGACGCTGATGAACGATATCAGGAGGCTGATCAAAGGCACAATAATGAAATCAAGGGTCTTGATCTGTACCGGCAGGGCAACCAGGGGGAAAGTGCCCATGGGAATCTTAAAAAACTGAAGATGCATTTGAAGGGATAGCAGAACATATGCTGCAATTCCGCCAATCAGGATACCCAGGAGTGTATGGATCAGTCCCTGGAGCAGGAAGATATTACGAATCGACAAGTTGGTGACGCCAATTGCCTTGAGAATCCCGATTTCCCTTCGTTTCAGGACTGTCAGTTTAAGCAGGTTTCCTGTCATATTAAATGCTGTGATTAGAAGCATCAAACTCAGAACGGAGATCATGACGATCTTTTCCATCTTCATTGCGCTGAAAAGATTGGGATCGAAGTGGCTCCAATCCTCCACCATGAATGCAGGATATTCCTGTTTCAGTTTCTGTGCTGTCTGCTGGAGGTCTTTGTCGCTATTTGCCTTGATTTGAACATAATCGATGGCTTCAGGGTCTTTGCTGAAAAACTGACCGTTCGGTAGGGAAATATAACTGAAAAGGCGGTCATATTCGGGCATGCCTGAGACAAAGGTGGCAATCACCAGCATATTCCTGCTTTGAGGGATCATACCGAGTGGAGTGGGAATGGTTTTTATCGGTGAAACAACTTGAATCGTATCTCCCACACTCACCTGCAACTGAATGGCTAAATCCATGCCGAGAATGATCCCGTCCTGCTCGAGTAATTGTTTATCCGCCATCCCGTTCACCACACCACGCAATACAGCTTCTTTTTTCTGCTGTGTTTTATCGGGGATGGGGTTGAAAATTTGCGTTACCTTACGATGCCGGTCCAGGTCAATCGCATAAATAACGCTTCCCTGCATGTTCTTGCCATTCAGGAGCATTAATTCGTTTTCAACGACTGGAGAGGCACCTTTAACCAAAGGATCATGATCCAGTTTCTGTAGCAGGGAAGTATAGTCATGCAGAGGTTTATGATTCGGATTGAATAGTTTGATCTCAGCCTTGGTTCCAATGATCCGGTTGGTGATATCCTGGTCGAATCCGTTCATGACGGAAGAAACGACGAGCAGTGAAAAGACGCTGAGGACGATGCCGCCCAGGCTTAGCATATTCGAGCCATGAATGAGGAATTTACTCCTGCCTTTCAAGTAATGGAATGCAAGCCTGGTACTGAATCTCATTATGTTCTTTTCATCTGCGGGAAGAAGATGACTTCCTTAATGGAAGTGTTATCTGTAAGTAGCATGACCAGGCGATCGATACCGATTCCCATGCCACCCATTGGCGGCATGCCGTATTCGAGCGCTTCGAGGAAATCTTCATCCACATCGGTTGCTTCCAGGTCGCCCAATGCTCTTAATTGTGCCTGTTTTTCCATGCGTTCCCTCTGGTCGAGCGGATCATTCAACTCGGTAAAAGCATTTGCATATTCATTCCCATTGATGAAGAGTTCAAAGCGTTCCACCAATTGAGGATACCCGGGCTTTGACTTTGCAAGCGGGGAAACTTCCTTCGGGTAGTCATAGACAAAGGTCGGCTGAATAAGAGTTTCTTGGACGAACGCATCGAAAATCTCGGCAATCAGCTTACCGGGTCCGGCATTCTTTGGAATTTCGACCTTATGCTGTTTCAGGAAGGCTTCGAGTTTTTCCGTATCGAAATCGGAAGCATCGAGACCTGTCTTTTCTTTTATCAGTTCCAGCATGGGTGCCCTTCTCCACGGTTTTGCCACAGAAATGACCTGTCCCTGGTAGGGAACCTGGTCGGTACCGAGTACAGCCATTGCTGCTTCATGTACCATATTCTCCGTGATGTCCATCATGCCTTCCAAATCAGAGTAAGCCTGGTACATTTCGAGTAAAGTAA
Organism: Candidatus Cloacimonadota bacterium; assembly: GCA_035402645.1. Classification (GTDB taxonomy): domain Bacteria; phylum Cloacimonadota; class Cloacimonadia; order Cloacimonadales; family DAONDQ01; genus DAONDQ01. Next base: position 47,483 of record DAONDQ010000005.1, read on the forward strand.
ATTCAGGGTTATGGCTTCTGTCCATGCCTTCATTGCGGAAATTCTTGCCGATTTCATAAACTCTCTCATATCCGCCGACAATCAGTCTTTTCAGATAAAGTTCAGTCGCAATCCTGAGATAGAGATCCATATCCAGCGTGTTATGATGGGTAATAAAAGGACGTGCATTGGCACCGCCGTAGAGAGGCTGGAGGATGGGAGTTTCCACTTCCAGGAATCCCTGCTTATCGAGAAAACTGCGTATGGTTGTCACGACTTTTGCCCTGTTCTCGAACACTTTGCGGTTCTCGGGATTCAGCAATAGGTCGAGATATCTCTTCCGATAACGCAATTCGATATCGGAGAATTCATCATAACGTACAGTCTTCCCGTCTTCCACCTTTTCCTTCACAGCAGGAAGCGGACGTATATTCTTACCAAGTATGGTAATTTGTTTTGCCTTGATGGAGTATTCACCTGTTTGCGTGATAATGCAGGTTCCATCCACCTGGATGAAATCACCGGGATCGCAGAGCTTGAAGAGTTCGTAATTCTGCTCTCCGAGTTCATCCTGCTTCACGAATATCTGTATCTTACCACTGTCATCGAGGACATTGCCGAAACCAATCTTGCCCTGGCGGCGCATTGCCACAAGCCTTCCGGTGATGGAAACCTTTTCTTCCGAAGCCAGGAGTTGTTCACGATTCGCGAGCAATTCTCCAATTTTATGAGTTCTATGGCTTGTTGTCGGATAGGGATTGATTCCCATTTCACGAATTTTAGCCATCTTTTCCAATCTCAATTTGATAAATTGATTATTTGCATCAAACATGGGTACTCCTTCCTTTGAACATGGGGTCTAAATTAGCAGAAGTCTCTTAATGTCAAGCAAATCTGATATCAATAAACGTTCAGTCAACACTCTTCGATGTAGGACAGATGCTTTCTACAGGATAAAATAGCGCAGCAGGATATATGCTGTGGACATGATAAGCGATACCATCGTGAAGATGATGCCGTACTTGGTAAAATCCCAGAAACTGATCGTATGACCGGCTTTCTTTGCCAACCCGACTGAAACAACGTTTGCAGATGCACCGATAAGGGTCATATTTCCACCCAGACATGCACCGAGTGAGAGTGACCACCATAGGGGCTGGATCACATGCGCAACCTGTTGAGGATTCAAATGCTGCTGAATACCGACCTGGGCCCCGATATCCTTGATAATGGGGATCATGGTGGCTACAAACGGAATATTGTCGATGACACCGGATGCAAAACCTGAAATCCAGACAAGGGCAACGGAAGTTTTCATCAGGCTTCCACCTGTCACCTTGGTCAGCCAGACGGCAATCAATTCGATGATACCGGTTTTATCTAGACTGCCAACAACGATGAAAAGACCCATGAAGAATACGATTGTACCCCATTCGATTTCTTCCATGATGAGTTTCTCGACGTGTTTATGACCACTGATCAGGACCAGAATGGCTGCACAGAATAATGCCATGGTAGCAGCTTCAAGATGATGGATACTCTGGGTGAACAGACCTGCGAGAAACAGCATGAATACGATCCCGGATTTGTACAGGAGCGGGTAATCTGCTATGGCATCGCGTTCATTGAATTGCATGATGTTTGCTTTCAGGGCATCGGAAACGTGGAGTTTCTTTTTGAATATGAAATACGCCAAACCCAATGATACAACCATAATCGCAATCACCACTGGTGCTAGGTTTGTAATAAAAGTCAGGAATTCGAGTTTCGCAGCGCTGCCGATCATGATATTGGGTGGATCGCCGATCAGGGTCGCTGTACCACCGATGTTGGAAGCGATTGCCTGGGTGATGATAAAGGGAATGGGAGAGATGTTCAATTCAGTTGCCACGAGCATGGTAACGGGAATTACGATCATGATGGTTGTGACATTGTCGAGCAGCGATGAAACGAATGCTGTGATGATAAAAAGCAGGAGCATGATGGTGATTGGATTACCCTTCGCTATTTTTGCAGTCTTGATGGCAATATATTGAAAGACACCTGTATGCTTCATGATCCCAACGATGATCATCATACCTGAGAGTAGGAACAACACATTCCAATCAATGAAATTAAATGCTTCCTTTTGCTCCATGACCCCGGATATAATGAGGATGGTGCTCCCGAGAATTGTTGCAACCACCTTATGGATCTTTTCGCTGGAAATCAGAATAAACGTGATGATAAAGACGACGCCGGATATCATCATGGCATGACTCATCCATTACCTCCGCTGCGGATTTTGCATGCCAAAAATGGTCATTTGTCCGGAATCATGCAAGGAATATCTGTTGCCTACCCGAAGATAAGCAACAGATAATGCAAAATGGGATTATGTTAAATAGCGGAAATAAACGTATATTGTGCTTATTATAAGAGAAACGACGGTATAGATGATACCATATTTCGTAAATTCCCAGAAAGTGACCTTATGACCTGCCTTATTGGCAATTCCAACAGAGACAACATTTGCAGATGCACCGACAAGAGTTCCATTACCACCCAAACAGGCACCAAGTGATAATGACCACCAGAGGGGTTCGATCATTACCTTGATCTGGTCAGGCGTCATCCCGGGATGCATGAGGGCAATCTGAGCCCCCATGTTCTTAATCAGGGGAATCATCGTAGCTACATAAGGGATATTATCGACAATAGCGGAAAGAATCCCTGACATCCAAACAATGGCGATGGAAGCGATAGTCATATTGCCATGTGTTGAGTTCATGAAGAGAACGGAGAGTTTATCGATAACACCAGTTTCCACTAAACCACCAACAATAATGAATAACCCGATAAAGAAGAAAATGGTGCCCCATTCGATATCTTCGGTCAACAACTTTTCAACATTATGGTATTTACTGATGATCATTAATAAAGTGGCGGCAAGCATAGCAAGTGTGGCAGCTTCCAGATGCAGGATACCCTGAAATAGAAAGCTGGTAAGAAGAAGTCCCATTACGATAAAAGACTTATACATAAGACCACGATCCGTGATCGCATTTTCTTCATTGAAAGCCATGATCTTGCGTTTGGATTCTTCAGTTACCTTCATTTTCGATGCAAACATCAGATAGCTTAAAGGTAGAGAAACCAGCGTGATAATTATGACTACAGGTGTCAGATTATAGATAAAAGACATGAAGTCATATCCGGTAGCACTGCCGATCATGACGTTGGGTGGATCACCGATTAAGGTGGCGGTTCCACCGATGTTGGATGCAACAGCCTGGCTGATCATAAATGGCACCGGTGAGATTTTCAATTCTGTAGCAATCAGGATGGTGACAGGGGCAACGATCATGATGGTCGTTACGTTCGGCAGAAAAGCGGAGATCACGGCTGTTACGACGAACATGAACAGCATGATCTTGACGGGTTCACCTTTTGCTATTTTAGCAGTCTTGATGGCAACATACTGGAACATACCGGTTTGTTTAGCCAAACCAATGATCAGCATCATGCCAATCAACAGAAAAAGCACATCCCAATCAACATAATGACCGAAGGCTGTTTTTTCGGACATAATGCCGACAGCGATCATAAGGAGTGCTCCGCATAGGGAAGCAATGATCTTATTTATGATTTCGGATGAAATAAAAAAATAAGCAATAAGAAAAATACCAATTGATACGAACATGGTGGGAGTCATGGTAATTAACCTCGAATCAGTTTTTTAAAGATATCACTGGCAAACAGGATTCCTGCAAACTTTCCATCCTGGAAAACCGGAAGTAATCTGCGCTGATGCTTCACCATCAGATAAACAGCTTCAGCAATGGAGGAATTTACATCGAGAAATATGGATATGGGTGACATGATCTCTGAAACAGTCAGAGTGTTTTCATGTTTGAAAATATCTGCCAGCGGTTCAATCGTTCTGGGGAATTTGACGTGGTCAAGCAGGAGAGCATATTTCGGTACTCCCACTTTCAAATAATCAAGCAATGTTACTTCTCCTACAACTTTTCCTTCTTTATCCTGCACTGGGAAGTATTGATATTGCTGCTTATAGAACATATCGCTCAGAAGACTCAGGGGTGTATCTGTTTTAACAGTCTTGAAATGAATCGTCATGACATCGCCGACATTGACTTCGTCCAATACCAGAATACCCTGGTTTCGAATCAGTGAAATAAAGGATTCAGCAGTTTGCTGTTTACACAGGTCTTCAAATAATTCCTTATTCTTTGCAATGCCCATAAAGGCTTTGACGAGATTCAGGTAGAGTTTGGATGCAGCCTTGTCACTAATGATGACAAAGAACATTCGAACATCTAAATTATTAATATTCAGCGGTGTTTTGGGTACAATGATCGCAATTACAGGATCACCCAGATGCTCAAGGCGAATGTGGGGAATCCCGATTCCTGCAGGAAAGATGGTTGTCTGTTCTGCTTCACGGGTTTTGAACATGTTCTCGATATCTGTATTGGATAATTCCAAATGTAAATCTTGAGTCATCAGTGGTATGATTTGTGACATCATATCTGACCAGTCTTGGAAGTCTTTGTCCAAGATGATCAATTGTTCTTGTAGAAAACTTGATAAATACATTTTTGCCTCGATTTCTGCTAAAAAAAAATCAACAGAATTTTCATTTGAGGTCAAACCATTGAATTGAATAAAGTGTCAATTTTTATTTATTATGACCAGTCTGAATGTGTATTTATAACAAGTATCCACCTGAAAAATGAAAACCTTACAAATTTGGTATTCCTCAAAATTCCCATAAAAAAAGCCCTGCTTAGTGCAGGGCTTTTCATTTATCAGTTCTTTACAGAATGTTGAACGGATTGTCTTCAGGTACGCTGTTCTTTTCGTTTGCGTATTTCTTCCATTCGCCATCGTCTTTTCCACGACCACGAGGTCTTCTTTCCCTGCGGTCACGATCCTGGAAGTTGGATGACTGTTCCTGTCTTGCAGGACGTTCTTCCGGAACATAATCGAGAGTCTCGAGAGAAATTCTCTTTAGTTCCTTATCAACGGAAGAGATGCGAAGCGTGATGCTGTCTCCGTTGTTGTAAGAAACACCGCGGGGGACTCTGGAACGTGGGAGTAAACCAGTCACTCCATCTTTAATGGAAACGAAAATACCAAAATCTGTGGTGTTTTCGATAATTCCTTCCACTTCTTCACCGACCTTTGCAATTTCGTCGATGTTATCCCATGGGTCCTGCTGAAGAGCTTTCATGGAAAGGGATATTTTCTTGTCCTTGGGATCAAGTCTCAGAATCTGAGCTTCTACCAAATCACCTTCCTTGATCAATTCACGAGGATGGTTGATTCTTCTACCGCGTGTCATCTCAGAAAGAGGAATCAGACCTTCTACGCCAGGGGTCAGCTCAACAAAGGCTCCGAAGTTCTGCAGACGCAAAACACGGCAGTTGACAAGGTCACCTTCCTTATAAATTTCGAATGCCTTGTCGGTTGGATTTTCCATTAATTGACGACGGGAAAGGGATATCTTTTCGCCATCCACTTTCAGAACCTTTACTTCTATCTCTTCGCCTATTTTCAGAATTTCTTCAGGTTTTCCCACGTGGGACCATGAAATTTCTGAAACGTGCAGGAGACCTTCGATACCACCGAGGTCAACAAATGCGCCGAAATTCGTCATTCTTGTAACGATTCCTTTCAGTACGGCGCCAACCACGATGGAACTCATGATCTTTTCTCTCTTTTCGGCATTGACTTTGTCTAAAAGTACTCTACGTGAAACGATGATGTTTCTTCCGTTTTCAGAATATTCCGTGACCTTGAAATCATAACTTTGATTCAGATATTGTGCGGGATTATCTGTAGGACGAAGATCGATCTGGGAAACAGGACAAAATGCTCTGGCACCGAGGATATCAACACTGAATCCACCTTTAACCTGTCCGAATACCTTGCCTTTCACCGGAATTTCCTGCTCAAAAGCGTCTTTCACCGCTTTCTTGTCCACATGGGACTTGTTGAGACTGGGCGCAACCACAATACCGGTATCATTGATATCGATAATGAAGCCCTTTAAAACAGTACCAACTTCATAAGGCAGATTGCCCTTGTCATCGGTATAATCCGTTTTATCCGCGTAGGCGTCGTATTTGCCGTCCAGGCTGATGAATAAATGATTATCGGAAATAGTCACGATTTTACCTTCCACAACGTCGCCTTTGCTCCATTGTGCAGTTTTCGTAAACGATTCTTCCAATAGTTTCTTGTAGTCTTCTTGCATGTTGCTTTCACTCATGTGCGCACCCTCTATGTATTTGATTGATGTAAAATTACATCTTGCCATGGCAAGTCATTGCTTTTGCTGACCTGTATTTTGTCCAGATTATTTTGTATTATCTTTAAAAAAATGAAATTTACTTTGCCAAAAATCACGCATCGAAAGGTTATGGTCTTTTCATGTCAAAGGCGTTTATTATGCATGCAAATGCAGTCATGATGCAGTTGCAGGAAAATAAAAAAACATGTTATCCCTTGTGAAACGGAGTTAAAAAATGAAAATTGTTGAAACACATGCCCATTTGGATCTGCCCGATTTTGATGGTGACCGAGAACACCTGATCAAGCAGTGCAGACAGGAAGATATTATCAATATCATCGATATCGGTTATAATAAAGAGACCTCGGAAAATGCCACCCAACTTGCTGAGAAATATGATTTCATCTATGCGACGGTTGGTTATCATCCGCATGATGCTTCTGATTATCAACCGGATGTCATCAAACAACTTGCACGGCATAAAAAAGTCGTTGCCATCGGTGAAATCGGTCTGGACCTGTTCCGCAATATATCACCGATCAAGACACAGAAAGAGGTGTTCGAAGATCAGATCATTCTTTCCCTTGAGTACGATCTGCCCGTGGTCATACATGACCGTGATGCCCACGAGGACTGTTACAATCTTCTCAAGAAGCATAATCTGAAGAATGTGGTCTTTCATTGTTTTTCAGGTGATGTCATATTTGCGGAAAAACTGTTGAAGGAAGGCTGGAAGATGTCTTTTACCGGTAATATCACATACAATAATCCGAATCTCCATGATGTGATCCGCATGCTGCCAGAGGATTCCTTTTTTGTAGAAACAGATTGCCCCTACCTTTCTCCACTTCCATTGCGGGGAAAAAGAAACAGTCCGCTGAATCTGCATCTCATCGTCGGTCAGATAGCCGATATTCGTATGCAGACACCCAAGGAAATAGCAGAAATCACGACAAGGAATGCTCTGAAGTTCTTCAACATTCCGGAACCTAAATAAAGACAGATAGTTCAAGATTGAAAGGGCGTTACCACACGCCCTTTTTTATTTATTACTTGCATCCGGAATGCGAATTATTATTTTGCCGAATACGTGTACCAATATAATGGAATTCGGGTGATATGATGGATTCATCTGGAAAATAATATACTGGAAAAACAGGTTCCGAATGTTCTATAAATTAGTAGTGCCATTGAAAAGGAGATTCCCATGAAGAAGAGATACGTATGGATAATCATCATACTGCTTATTGTAATTGCATTTTTTGCTTTTGGCAAAAAGATGATCTTCAAAAAGGAAAAAACAGAATATAGAACTGCAGAAGTGACAAAAGGTGAGATTCGTGAAACAGTAACTGCCACAGGTTCACTCGGAGCAGTGGAAACAGTGAATGTGGGTACCCAGGTATCGGGAACGATTGCCAAGATCAATGTGGATTTCAACTCCAAAGTAAAGAAAGGACAAGTCATTGCTTTGATCGACCCTACTCCATTGCAGATTAGTGTTGCATCAGCAGAAGCAAATCTTCAGAAAGCCAAGTTATCAGCTCAACTTGCAAAACTGCAAATGGATCCCGTCTTGACTTTAAAGAAACAGGATCTGGTTTCCCAATCTGATGTGGATAATGCGAGAATTGCGTATGATGTTGCCTTAGCCAATGTAAAAACGGCTGAATATCAATTGCAGCTTGCAAAAACCAATCTCAGGAATGCAACGATATTAGCACCTATCAGCGGTGTCGTTATTTCAAGAGCCGTTGATCCCGGGCAGACAGTTGCTGCAAGTTTCAATACACCTACATTGTTCAGCATTGCAAATGACCTGAGAAATATGCAGGTAATCGCAAGCGTAGATGAAGCGGATATTGGAAAAGTAAAAACAGGACAGAAGGTCACATTTAATGTAGATGCCTTCCCGGACAGAGAATACGATGGAATGGTCACACAAATCCGCATGCAGCCTTCAACCGATAATAATGTGGTTACATACAATGTTGTCGTTAGTGTAGTTAATGAAGATCTGAGCCTGTTGCCAGGTATGACAGCCAATCTTACAATTCTGGTTACCTCGAGAGAAAATGTCTTCAAGGTTCCGGTTGCTGCTCTTCAATTCAAACCTCCATTTACGAAGGGAAATAATAAAGGGGCAAAGTCAGATTCATCTTTCAACGGTATGGGACAGAGCCAGAATTCCAATAATACAGGTTCATCCAATTCCTCGAATGGCGGAAGACAATGGCAAGGCAATGGTCAAAACCAAGGACAGAAACAACAAGTAGCAGGCATGGGACAATGGCCTGGACGACATCGCGGAATGGCAGGCAGAGATAGCATCAAAAGCGCTCAAAACCAGCAGGTGATGGAACCGGGGAAGGTTTATCTCCTGGTGAACGGGCAACCGCAGAAAGTAAAGGTTATGACTGGAATCTCTGACGGGACTTATACGGAAGTGAAGGGTGAATTGAAGGAAGGAGACCAGGTAATTATCGGTGTTGTGCCTAATTCCAAATCCAAGAATGGCAACTCATCTTCGAATTCAGCACCGGGCTTCGGTGGTTTCGGACCTGGACGGGGACATTAAAATGAACCTCGTCGAAATCAAGCATTTGGTGAAGACTTATAATCCTGAAGGTATGGCTGTTCATGCCTTAAGAGGAATCGACCTCGAGATCCAGGAAGGTGAGTTTGTTGCCATCATGGGTGCCTCCGGCTCGGGGAAGACCACTTTTATGAACATCATTGGTTGTCTGGATACTGCCACGAAAGGCGAGTATTTTCTGAATGGACAGGAGATTGGCGGTTTTACGATGGAAGAACTTGCGCAAGTGCGAAGTGAACGTATCGGTTATGTATTCCAGTCCTTCTTTTTACTTCCCAGAACATCAGCCATAGAAAATGTCATGCTTCCACTGTTATATGGACAAAAGAAGAAACATCATGAAATGATTGAAATTTCCCAAGCTGCCCTCGATAGAGTGGGATTGAAAGAGAGATCTCATAATATGCCCAACCAGTTATCAGGTGGGCAGCAGCAACGTGTTGCAATAGCCAGGGCATTGGTGAATCAACCGATTCTGATCCTTGCTGACGAACCAACGGGAAACCTCGATACACATACAAGTTACGAGATCATGGCAATATTCCAGGAACTGAACAAGATGGGGAAGACTATCATCCTGATCACTCACGAACCCGATATTGCCCAATTTGCAAAAAGGAATGTGATCTTCAGGGATGGGAAGATCAGCCGTGATTTCCAGGTAACCCAGATCAAGGATGCTCGCATAGAACTGGAAAAGATACCTCCCTTGGAGGACTCACAATGAACTTAGCACAAACATTCATCATCTCGACACATTCTCTAAAAAGAAATCGAACGCGTACATTTCTAACGATGCTCGGCGTCATCATTGGTGTAGCAGCAGTGATCTCTGTTCTTGCCATAGGGCAGGGAGCCAGGAACCAGGTACAAGCCCAAATTGCAAGTATGGGAACCAATGTCCTCATGGTATTTCCGACATTTGGGAATACCTCGGGAGCAAGAGGTGAAGCAGGTACTGCTTTGAGCATCAGTGAAGATGATGTGAAGGCAATTGAGCAACAGGCAATTCGTGTTGATGCAGTTTCTCCCGTAATGAGAACCGGAGCTCAAGTTATATATGGCAATCAAAACTGGCGAACTTCTGTCATGGGTGTTTATCCATCCTACATGACAATCAGGGATATGCAGCTTTCTGATGGCATTTCTTTTACAGATAATGATGAGCGTGGTGCCACCAAAGTATGCGTGATTGGTCAGACGGTCGCCACCAATCTGTTTGGCTCTGATGAACCTATAGGAAAGATCATCAGGGTAAGAAGCATTCCGTGTAAGGTTATCGGTGTCATTGCATCCAAAGGACAGAATGCCATGGGACAGGATCAGGATGATGTTATTCTTGCTCCGTTCTCAACGGTTCAGAAGCGATTGATAGGTGAATGGAGACCCATGTCCATCCAATTATCCTGCTCGAATCAGTCAGATATTCCTTATGTCGAGAGTGAAGTTGAACAGATACTTCGAACAAGACATAAGATTGCCCAGGGTGAATCTAATAATTTTGAGATCAGATCACAAACTGATATTGCCCAAGCCGCAGATTCAACGTCCAAGACCATGACCATCCTTCTGGCAAGCATAGCAGGAATATCTCTCCTTGTTGGTGGTATCGGTATTATGAATATCATGTTTGTATCTGTTACCGAAAGAACGAAGGAAATAGGGATACGTCTCGCCGTAGGCGCTCGGAAAAGAGATATTCTTTTGCAATTCCTTGTTGAATCAGTATTAATCAGTTTTCTAGGTGGATTCATAGGCATTGCTCTCGGTTCGGTTTTAACGCAGATCATATCCAAGACGCAGGGATGGCCTGTCAGCATCAGCGTCTTTTCCATCATCCTTGCATTCTGTTTCTCTACAGCGGTAGGTGTTTTCTTTGGATGGTATCCAGCGAGAAAGGCTGCCAATTTGAAGATCATCGACGCATTGAGATACGAATAATCGGATTTTCAGCTAACAGTTTTCAGTCTACCGAGGAAAAGTGCAGGCTCTTGACTGTTAGCTGAATGCAATAAAAATTGACAATTCATTCAGTAGATTGATTTTTGAAAAAACACGAATAGCATGCGAGGAGACTTGAATGGCTCTTTCCACCAAACACGTATCAGGACTGGTGTTGATACTTTTTTGTATGATTATTCCTGCATGGGCAGGAAATTCTATTTTTTCCTTCGATGGCTTTCCCAATCAATACTATGGAAATGATATCTATGGTTTGAGCATGGGTGATACAGGTATGGCGGATACATATCGCTTGAACACTGGTTTTGGTAATCCGGCTCTCATAGCCAGAACGAAGAATGCTGTTTTTTCCACAGGGGTCATGTTCGGTTACACGAACTATAAAGACGATACAAATAAGAAATTCCGTGATAATTCCCTGGATTTTCCCTATTTCAATATGGTGATCCCCATCTCGAATCATAAACTCGGATTTCAATTTCAATCCCTTTCCTCTGGTATCGTGAATGATCAGAGAACCATCACTCCTGCCGATACGACCGAAATTTCCTATACCGAACGAAATGCTGTAGATTCATATCTATATCGTGTGGATTTCATGTATTCCTACCCATATAAGTATTTTGATTTCGGCATTGCCCTGAATTACTACCTTGGACACGAAACCCATTCCATCAGCCAAGACTCTGGCAATAGCCCATTCAATACATTCTATTCACTCTATAAGACTTATGATAATCCGGGGGTATCAATCGGATTCATCAAGAAAATGAAGAAGATGAGCACTGCCCTGACCTATGTTTCAGCAGCGAAACTGACAGGGGATTCCGAGCTTAAATCGATCCAGATTACCAATGACCTTGGGAAGTCAGAATACAACTTGCCCAATCGATTCAGTTTAGGTATGACTTTGAATCACAATGACAAATTCAGATCGTCATATGAAATTCATTACGATATGTGGAACGCGGCAAATAATCCTGAGAATACGGAAGATAGTTGGAAGATTGGCGTTGGAGCTGACTACATTGCCAATAACAATGCAGATCATTTCCTTGCCAGAATGCCATTGCGTGCAGGTCTTTCCTGGCGTCGGCTTCCTTTCCTGAAGAATGGGAATGCCATTGATGAAAAGAGTGCTTCCATTGGTTTGACACTTCCTCTCAAGAATCCTGATAATAGGATTGATTTGGGATTTATATTCTCCATGCGGGGTGACAAATCGAAGAATCTTGTGCAGGAAAATTCCGCCATGTTCCTTCTCGGTATCACCGGTTTTGATATCTTCACTCGTGAACACAGACGCACAGAACCCAGAGAAATACCCAAAGTCGAGGAAATCGAGTAATGAACCTAAGATGGGTCCTTCCAGAACCATCATCAGTTCCTATTTTTGACCAGATTCTCGCACAGAGGAATCTCACAAAAGATGCCTTGCGTGCGGGTATTGAAAGTCTACCTGATGAAGCACTGCTCACAGATATAGATAAGGCTGCTTCTCGCATCATCAATGCCCTTTATCGAAAGGAAAAGATCGCAATCTTCGGTCATGATGATGCTGATGGCTTGACCAGTACATACCTCCTCTTCGATTTTCTGGAACGCTGTGGCTTCCAAAACCATCACTTCTACATCCCGAATCGAATGATTGAATCACACGGTATTCAGGACAGTTTTATCCGTTATGTAGAGCAGGGGAAGTTCAAACTCGTTGTTACTGTCGATAATGGTATTGTTGCCTTCGAAGGTGTTGAAAAACTCAATCAGCTTGGTTGCGATGTCGTTATCACCGATCACCACCTTACGTACAACGACCAGTTGCCAAATGCCTATGCGGTTGTAAATCCCAAACGTGCAGATGATAAATATCCATACAAAATGCCTGCTGGTGTGGGCATGACTTTGCTGCTCATCCGCTATCTTGCTCGTATGCTGAAAGTGGAAGTCCCACAG
>DAONDQ010000006.1:0-56730 GCA_035402645.1 Candidatus Cloacimonadota bacterium
AAGTTCAACCGACCATAATGGAAATAACTTCCGTACATTATAAGCCGATTCAGCGCGTCGTGTTCATGGGTACGCCGCTCTTTGCAACCTTTTCCCTTCAATTGCTCAACGAGAAGGGATACAGACCCGTCCTGGTCATTACACAACCCGATTCCCCACAAGGGAGAAAACTGCAAATGACCCCTTCTCCCATCAAAACGATGGCTTTGGAACTGGGTCTTGATGTCATACAACCCGAGCAGGTCAATTCCGAGGATACGCTGCAGATTTTACGAGATCTCGAACCTGAGATCATTGTGACCGTCGCCTATGGTGGTTATATCGGAAAGGAGATCCGGGCACTTCCGAAATACGGATGTATCAACCTTCATCCCTCGCTTTTACCCAAGTATCGTGGACCTTCCCCCATTCACTCAGCACTTTTAAATGGAGAAACCACGACAGGGAACACGATATACCGTTTGACTGCGAAAATTGACGCTGGACCGATTTATTTGCAGGAAACCTATCCAATTCTGCCTGAACAGAATTTGACGCTCTTAGAGCATGATTTGGCGGTTTCAGGGGCAGGTTTACTGATAGAGGTGCTCCAGCGAATATCGAGAAATGAGATTTGTGAACAACCGCAGGATCATTCCCAAGCGACCTATACAAAGAAAATCGATTCAACGATACAGAAAATAGATTGGAACCAAACTGCAGAGAGGATACAGAATCAGATTCGTTCCCTCTCTTTCGAACCCGGAGTTGTGGCAACCTTTCGGGAGAAACCAATCAAACTCCTTGCAACGCAAATAGTTGACAGGAAATCGCAGATGGAACCTGGACAAATTGAAGAAATCGAAAAGCACAGTGGAATTTTGGTGGCAACCAGGGATCAGCTCCTTCGGATCACCATGGTTCAACCCGCAGGGAAGAAGATGATGGATGCCTATGCATTTCATATAGGAGCCAGAATCGAGAAAGGAGAGAGATTTGTTTGATGAACGCATGGACGGCAGGAAGACCGATTTCATTTTCCTGACCACTCTTTCCTTTGGCGCATGCCTTCTTGTGCTGTTGGGTTTATGGTGGCTGGTCGCCCCGAGGATTCAGAATCTTCATCGAATTCTGCACATGGTGATGAGCTTTGCAGTAGATGGTTTTGTGATTATCTTCGTGCTTTCTTTTCTATTACTGATCGTGCATGTTCTATCACAGAAAACATCCTTTATGGGGAAATACATCAGGTGGTTCTTTCTTCATACCTATCCTATCGCCTATCGGCTTGGACGTCTGCTCGGTATTGGTTTTGAGAGATTAGGGAATACATTTATTACCGTCAATAACTTGCTTGTATGTAAGATCCAGAAAAGATATACTGCGAAGGAAATGATGATTCTGCTGCCTCATTGTCTGCAAAAGCAGGTTTGTGAGCAGAGAATCGTGAAAGGAGTTGATAATTGCATTGAATGCGGTGCCTGCACGCTGAAGGATTTCAAGGAAATTTCCAGGGAAAGCGGCATTGCCGTCCACGTGGCTACAGGAGGTACACTGGCAAGACGTATCATTGCCACTAACAGACCATTGTTCATTATTGCCGTAGCCTGTCACAGGGATCTGGTCGATGGGATCGAAGAGGCTTATCCGATACCGGTATATGGGATTCTGAATGAAAGACCGGAAGGACCTTGTGTAAATACCACCGTCGAGATCGAGCGAGTCAGGAAGGCAATCCAATATTTCATAAAATCATGATTAGATAGAGGACGAAAATGAAAAAAGGACATATCTTTCTACTCTTGTTATTCGTGATGATCGTGAATACTTTAATCAGCATCATCATCAATGAATCTGCCAATAATTCAACGACATCAAATGGATATTTTACGACTTCCACAGACAAGAGAAACGAGGATAATGCGAATCTCACAGCGGCAAGGCGTAATTCAATTACAGAAGCAGTCAAGAAGATCGAACCCGCTGTCGTCAGCGTGAATGTGATCAAAACTCAAATCGTCAGGAACAATAACTTATTTGGAGACCCTTTCTTCGGTTTCTTCAACATGCCCATGCAACAACAGGTACAAAGCATCGGTAGCGGTGTAATCATCAATACGGACGGTTATATTGCCACGAACGGACATGTGGTGGAAGGTGCAACACAGATTAAAGTAGTTCTTTCTGACGGAAGAGAATTTGACGGTAAACTGATCGGCATTGACAAGGTGCATGATATCGCTGTTGTGCAGATCAAAGGTGACAAACTTCCCTATGCAGTTATGGGGACTTCTTCAGATTTGATTGTAGGCGAGTGGGCAATTGCCGTCGGGAATCCCTATGGCTACCTTATGGGAGATTCTAAACCCAGTGTCTCTGTTGGTGTTATTTCAGCTTCTGACCGTAATTTTGCCGGCAGACAGGATGGGGTAGTCTATAAGGGGATGATCCAGACTGATGCTGCAATCAATCCCGGTAACAGTGGCGGTCCGCTTGTGAACATTTACGGAGAAGTGATCGGTTTGAACACTTTCATCTTTTCTGAGAGTGGCGGAAGTGTGGGAATAGGCTTTGCAATTCCCATCGATAGGGTGAAAAAGATCGTCACTGCATTGATCAAGAATGGTAAAGTCAGTGATGTGAATTTTGGCTTCAAGGTTCAGGAAATCAATCCCAACCTGGCAGCATACCTGAAAGTCGATGATAAGGAAGGTGTGGTTGTCGCTCAGATCGATCCTAATGGGCCAGCTGCTGATGCGGGTTTGAAGTTGAAGGATGTGATCATCAGCATCAACGGATACCACATCAAGAATGCAAATGACATCCAAATCGCCATTGCAGATATATTCCCCGGGGATGAAATCAATATCCAGGTAAAAAGAAAAACGAATCTGATCACGCTGAAAATGAAGGCGAAAGAACTATAGAAGATTTTCTTCGGCAAAACTGAAGTAAGCGTTATCTCCGACGATGACGTGATCTAAAACGCGTACATTCACATAGTCCATTGCCTGCTTGATCTTGCGTGTGATCTGAAGATCATCTTGAGATGGCTTCATCGTTCCACTGGGATGATTATGAATGAGCATGATGGCTGAACTTCCATAATGAAAAACCAATTCCATCAGTTCCCGGATATAGATCTTTGCCTCATTCACTGTCCCGGTGGATATGCATTCATCGCGTTGGATCATATTCTTGTTGTTGAGAAATAAAACCCTGAATTCTTCCTTCTTTTCACCTTTATATCGCAGTTGCAGATAAGCGAGGACATCAGAAAGGGATGTAACACAGTCTTCTTTCAAGATTTTCTCACGAAGGCAGAAGATCGATGCATCCTTGAAGAAGCGAAGAAACATAATGGAACGTTTACTGATGCCACTAATTTTTTCCAATTCATCCGGTGACGCATTGAGTACATTGTTCAGGCTGCCGAACTCTTCAATCAGGATTTTCGAGAGCAGTTTGGTATCGCGACGAATCAACACCATCCCCAGCATTAATTCAAGGACTTCCTGGGAAGTGAAATTATCCAAACCTTCACCAAGATATCGAAGCAGCATGCGCTGGCGATGACCAGGCTGAAATTTGGTTCTCTGTTCCTGCTCGGATAATTGTAATGTCTTGGGTTCATTCATAAACACCCTCCTTTTAAATCAACTAAATAACTCTCTCTGAAATAGGCAATATAAATCTGACGCAAAAACCCACCAAATTTCGCTGATTTTAACTAAAAATGACATATGATGCCATTTGAAACGAAAATTGGCAGGAATAGCACAAATGCTCTTTTAAAGCCTATCAAATAAAAGTATAAAATTTGATTAAGCAATAAAAATTGACAGACAAGAAATGTAAGGAAAGGAAATATAGATGAAATAACCTCACCCTTGAAAGCCATGTAGCTCTCCAAGCATTCAAAACAATATTCTCTGATTGATGTACTGCATTCGTAGAAGGTGGGAGCAAGAATGATGAAAAACACAACCATACAATTTGCAAAGAGCCAATGACAAAGTTATGCAAAGCAACAGTAGTGGGTGACTCAACCATCTCTTAATTCTTAAGGGAATCTTGGGAGAGGCTTAAGGGATGGTTAGGGGTTGCTTGAGGTTCTTTCACATGAAATTGCCTGCTATGCGTTAAGAAGTTTGTAAAGAGTTAGGAGAGATATATAAAATTGAAAGATTCAATTGCATGAAGAGAGTTTATGGAATGACGGTACTACAATTTTGAAATGTGCATATGTTTCACGTGAAACATTGAAAATCCGAATCAGGAATTGAAGAAACTGTTTTGTGGAAAAACGTGGATAAGTTAATTTTGAAGTCACGGATGTTTCACGTGAAACATCAACTGACAAATGATTGTCTGTAAGATTGTAATTTGAGTTTTAATCCGGGATCTGAGAGAGCAAGGATTTCAATGGCAAGGATTGCGGCGTTTTTTGCACCATCAACAGCAACGGTAGCAACAGGGATTCCGGTGGGCATTTGTACGACGGAATAAAGTGAATCAATACCTGAAAGTGCAGAACCTGAAAGGGGGACGCCAATAACCGGTAGAATTGTATAGGATGCAATCACCCCAGGTAAGTGCGCAGCCATGCCGGCTGCTGCAATAATGACTTGATAACCTAATATCTCAGCCTCGGAAGCAAGTAGTTTTGTCTGTTCCGGATTACGGTGCGCTGATGAAATATGGAGATCGTATCTGACACCGAAATCATCCAGCATCGATTTGATCTGATCACCAATGCCTATATCTGATTTGCTTCCGAGTATGATTCTTACCATGGCAATTCCTAAAGAAAAGTGTTAGATAGAGGTCAAGGCACGATGAATTTCTTCGACTGAATTCGTGGACTTCAGAAATTCGATCAGGCTTTCATTCAAGAGCAGTTTTGAAATGTAAGATAATGAGAAAAGGTGCTGCTTATCATTATGCAACAAAAGCATAAAGAAAAGACTGACGGGTTTATTGTCAGGAGCATCGAATTCTACACTTTCATCAGATCTTCCAAAAAGGATCGATGGAGTTTTGATCTTGGTGGGATGGAGGTGCCGGGGATGCAGGAGTGCTACTTCATTTCCCACAGCAGTTGAAACCAGCTCTTCCCTGGCAACGACGACTTCATAGAGCCACTTTGCATCTCTCACGATTTTGAGTTCCTTTGCTTTTTCAGAAGCAATGCGAATTGCTTCATACTTATTGTCAGCGTGGAAATCAAGAAAGATATTCTCAGGACGGAAATACTCTTCGAAGCGGCAAATAGTACGTTGAGTGGCTAACTGCTCTTCTTCATTCTCTGAAAGATTCTCAAGCCATTCATCAACAGTATCCTTGTCTATTTTGATCGCTTTGCCAGCTTTCGCGGTTTTGAATATGTTGTCGTTCACCATTTCTCGCACTACTTTTTCGCTGACCTTCAAATATTTTGCCGTTTCTATAAAGGTAAGCATCTTTTTGGTCATATAACCTCCCATTCGTTCTACAAGCATTATGACAAGAAAGTAATGCTTGACAGATAATATTCATTATTTTACATAATATGCTATGGTCAAGAAATTTATAGAAATAATCATGATTTTTTTCATTCTAACAGGCTGTTCATATTCATTTCATTCAACAGCTTATCCGAATCTGAAAAAAATCCTCATTCAACCTTTTGAAAATAAAACGGCTGAATATTACCTCGGTGATGATCTGCTCGTCTCCCTGACGAATCAGTTTCGAGATGACGGCAGGCTACGTCCAGTCACCCTTACACCTGATTGTCAACTGGAAGGCACCATCCTCGATTTCTCAAATCTGCCATTCAGTTATGACCAATCGAATAGTATTCAAGAGTATCAGGTGAAGATCCTGTTTTCAGTTACCCTGACAGATCTGCAAAGTAACCAGGTCATTTACGAAAATAAGAGTCTTCTGATATCAGAGAATTATTCTGTAATCTCAAATGAAGGCACAAGTAGTTTCAAAACCAAGCTGGAAGCTGAGAAACAGATCTATGTCGACCTATTCCAGAATATTCTGAAAAACAGTTTGGAGTCATGGTGAGGATCAATCAGTTTCTGGCAAAATCCAACCTGGGTTCGCGTAGGCATGTTGAAGAACTGATCCTTCAAGGTAAGATAACTGTGAATGGGAAAGTGTGTAAGGAACTTGCGACTGTGATTGCTCCTGAAAAGGATGTTGTACAATTTAACGGGAAGACTGTTGAGATCTCTCAGGAATTAATCTATATCATGCTCAATAAGCCGTTTGATTATGTGGTGACAAAATCAGATGAATTCGGACGAAAGACGGTCTATGCATTACTTCCTGACTTCGCCAGGAATCTGAATCCTGTTGGAAGACTCGATATGGATAGTGAAGGTCTTTTGATTCTCACGAATGATGGCTTCATGGCAAATCAGATGATGCATCCGAAATTTAAACTGGAAAAGACGTACAAAGTTGAGGTCCAGGGAATTGTAAACAGGGAATCACTCGAAAGATTGCGATCAGGGGTAGAAATTGAAGGCACGAAGACTCAATCTGCCAGGGTATTTGTCAAAAGTCGTAGTGGTGATAAGTCGGTACTTCGGATCACAATTCGCGAAGGCAAAAAAAGACAGATTCGGCGAATGATTGAAACGATTGGTTGTAAGGTATTGGCATTGAAAAGGTTACAGATAGGTGACATTACCCTTGAGAAGCTTCCGGTTGGTATGTGGAGATATCTGACAACGTACGAAATCCTGTCTTTGAAACGCAGCCTTTCATCAAAATCGATTGAAAACAAAAAAAATAATAAATTGGATCATAGTGGTAAAATATGAAAATTGCGCTCATAGGAATGCCCAAAAGTGGCAAGACGACGATCTTCAATGCATTGACAGGCTTGCAGAAAGAAGTGAGCCCATATGCAGTTCAGGAAGTCGATACCCATCTTGGTATCGTAGAGGTTCATGATTCTCGTATTGACTGGCTTTCAGATTACTACAAACCAAAGAAAACCATCTATGCGACGATTGAATACATGGATTTTGCCGGGATGACCCAAGGCAAGGAAGCAGAAGGAGGTTTTTCACCTCTTATTCTGGCGAATATGAAAACGGCAGATGCTCTTGCCATGGTCTTGCGTAATTTTGATGATGATGTCATTAATGACATGGTCGGTAAAGCAGATGCGATTCATGAGATTGCATCCCTGGAAGAGGAAATGCTGATTTCTGATCAGATTCTGGTAGAAAAAAGATTGGAAAAGATAGAGTTATCCTATAAACGCGGGCAAAAAACGCCACTGCTTCAAATTGAAGAAAAAGCACTGAAAACCATCCTTACCCAATTAGAACAGTCGAAGCCGATTCGCGAGCTGGATTTGCCTGAAGAAGAAGAGAAAGCAGTCAGGGGTTTTCAGTTTTTATCTCAAAAACCTGTTTTAGTCATTCTCAACTCGGATGAAAGCCATTACCGTCAGGACTCTGATCTTGCAGAAAGAATCAAATCAAGGTATCCGTTTGTTGAATTTGCAGGCAAATTCGAAATGGAACTTGCCGGTTTAGATCCGGATGAAGCGAAATTATTCATGGATGACATGGGGATCGAAGAATCTGCCTGTGATTTGCTGACAAAGTTCTCCTATGAGACTTTGGGGTATGTCAGTTTCTTTACTGTCGGCCCCGACGAAGTCAGAGCATGGACGATAACGAATCATGAAAATGCCGTGGATGCTGCCGGAAAGATACATTCAGACCTGGCTCGAGGATTTATACGGGCAGAATGTTTCAGTTATGATGATCTTCATCAGCATGGCTCGGAAAAGATGCTTCGTGAAAAGGGTCTTTTCCGATTGGAAGGAAAAAACTATATCGTAAAGGATGGAGACATCCTGAATATCAGGTTCAGTGTATAAATGGCAAGAAAAAAGAGGAATACGAAGATAAAGGCAGGTGAAAAGAGATTCCTGCGGATGTTGGTATCTCTCCTGGTAGCGATAGTATCAATTCTTTTGCTGATTGCGATATCTGTTCGTTCCTCTGATTTAATCGAAGATCTACGGATTATGAGAGAGCAGATGACTTCTGTTCTTGATTATCTTCAATTCCATTTCCCGCAAACGATCATCAATCCGATTGGTCCCTTCGGGGTAGTATTTGGGTATGCGGTGGTTTATATATTCGGGAAATTCTTCTCCTATTTCCTGCTTCTCGGTATCTTTCTCGCAAGTTTTATTCGGATGATCAAGCCACATGAGTATCGCTATTATTTCCGCGTCTTATGTGGAATTTGCTTCTTTTTCTGCCTGCAGATTTTGTATCTTGTTTCTCAAAATGAATATAATTATGGTCTCGGTAAGCTTCCTTGGCTGATCTGCTCAATCCTGCAGCTGATTTTCAGAGATACCGGCACGATCATTATTACAGTCATTGCAGCCATCAGTTTTTTAATTCTAGCCATAGAGGCATCCAACATCAGGGATTGGCTGGTATCTTTGAAGAAGGTCGATATCAGGGCACCCCAGACCAACATGAAGCAAAAACCTGCTCCTGTAAAAGCTGATCCGGTCAACATTCAGCATCCTACCCAGACGAATGAGGATATCATCGAAGATATTGAAGAAGCAATGCCGACAATTGTCGATCACGTGCTGAAACAGGTGGATGATGAAGATTTCGAGGAGACTGAACCTCAGTCAAAACTAACGACGAAGATGAAACCGAAGGATTCGGTGGACATAGAGGATAACAGAGAATATATCAAACCGAATATCAATGATTATTTGCTCAGTCCTGTGAAGTTAACCAAGCGGGATAGGGAAGAGACGGAAGAAGCGATCAAGAATGTCAGTAGGATTCTCAAGGACAAACTGAGTGAGTTCGGCATCGATGCTGAAGTGATCAATGTCAATATTGGTCCGATCATTACCCAGTACGAATTGAAGCCGGCACCGGGTGTGAAAGTGAGCAAATTCCTATCCTTGGCTGACGACCTGGCATTGGCGATCAAGGCCAAATCAGTACGTGTCCAGGCACCGATTCCTGGTAGAGGACTCATAGGCATTGAAATTCCCAATGTGAATAGGGATATGATCTATTTGAAGGATATTCTTCTTGCTGACGAGATGAAGCAAAATGACAAGCCTCTCATGATCGGACTGGGGAAAGATATTGCCGGCAATTCGCTTGTTGCTGACCTGGCAAAGATGCCTCATCTGCTCATAGCAGGTGCTACAGGTTCAGGTAAGAGTGTCTGTATCAACACGATCATAGTCAGTTTACTTCTCAGGACCACGCCATCTGAACTGCGCATGGTACTCATCGACCCCAAGCGGGTGGAATTAGCTGGGTATGAGGATATTCCTCATCTGATAGGCGATGTGGTCACAGAAGCGGATGATGCCCTTGGAACGATGCATTGGGCTGTCAGGGAAATGGAAAGAAGATACGAGATGCTCCAGGAACTGACAGTCAGGGATATAAACGGATTTAACCAGAAACTTGCTGAAGATAAGAACGGAGACTGGAAGGAATATTCTCCATTACCATACATCATCATTATTGTAGATGAATTTGCCGATCTCATCATGACCGCAGGAAGAGACATCGAAATGCCGATCACCCGTCTTGCTCAGATGGCTCGTGCTGTGGGAATCCACCTGATACTTGCCACACAGAGACCGTCGATCAAGGTCATCACCGGTATCATCAAGGCAAACTTCCCTGCCCGAATTGCCTTCCAGGTCTCATCAAAGGTAGATTCCAGGGTTATCCTGGATATGATGGGCGCTGAACGTCTGCTCGGGCAAGGCGACATGCTGTTCCTTCCACCAGGAAAAGCAACCCCGGATCGAATCCACGGAGCTTATGTTTCGGATGTGGAAATCACGAAACTCTGCGAGTACTTGAAGGGACAACCCAAACCCAAGATGGAATTCATGATAGGAACTGGTGATAAGGGTGGAATAGAGAAATTTGAATACGATGATGAGCTGTTCCCCGAAGCCGCCCGTGTCGTCATAGCTGCCAATATGGCATCCGTGTCCATGTTGCAGAGACATTTCAAGATTGGTTATGCCCGTGCGGGAAGACTGATCGATATGCTGGAACAGGCAAGGATCATTGGGCCGCATGTTGGAAGTAAATCCAGGGATGTGCTGGCTACTGAAGAGGATTTAGAGATTTATGGCTTATAAGAAAGTTATGATTTCCCTGTTATTCTGCTGTGTGAATATTCTTCTATTTGCATCCGACCTGGATTCACTTTATTTACAGGTAAAGAATAGATTTGCCGCCATCAAGACCCTTCAAGCCGATGTTTCGCAAACGAATGATTATATTCAGTCAAAGGCAAAGCTGCAATCAGTAGGAAAACTATATTATAAACCGGGAAACCTCGTTCTTGATTATTCAAAGCCTTCAATCCAGAAGCTGATCATCAAAGGGAATAATGTTCTGGTATATGATAAAGACAGTAAATCGGTGATTAAGACCACGAATAGTATCGGGATTTCGAATCCATTGCAGATTGTCGATAAATACTGGGAGAATAGTTCCAGGCAATTGATCTCGGAAGACTCAATATCCATGCGTATTCGTATTTTGCCTCAGAAAGATGAGCAAATGAAAAAGATAGAGGTTAAATTCGATACAAGGGCAAAGCTCCTGAAGGAACTTGCTTATTGGGATAATGCCGGGAATATGGTAAAATATAAATTCCAGAATATTCGAATTAATACTACTATACCTTCAACAAAGTGGAACTTTACAGTCCCTAAAGGTGTAAAAGTCATACAGAGATGATTTGATTACCCTTTTATGACAAGGAGTGGATAGGATGATAGCTTTGATCATGGCAGGAGGAGCAGGAACCCGTTTCTGGCCTCTCAGCAGAAGCAGTTACCCAAAGCAGTTCCTGAATGTGGTTGCCAATAAGTCGATGATTCGACTCACAGTTGACCGTCTATTAAAGAAAATACCAATCGAAAGAATATTCATTGTCACCGCATACAGCCAGGTGGAATTGATCGCAGAGCATATCCCTGAACTGTCGGTTGAGAATATCATCATTGAACCTTTTGGAATGAATACGGCTCCCTGTATTGCACTGAGCATTCTCTACATCAAAAGACTATTCAACGATAAAGAAACGTTAATGGTATTGCCATCTGACCATGTGATTCGCAGGGAAGACCTGTTCCTGAAGAGCCTCGATCTGGCGGAAGAACCTGCTAAGGATGGCTACCTTGTCACTTTTGGCATTGAACCTCATTATCCTGCAACGGGTTATGGTTATATTGAAGCTGGTGAGGAGTATAGGGAAGGGATGTTCTATGTCCACCAGTTCAAGGAAAAGCCGGATATCGATACTGCCAGGCAGTTTCTTGCGAAAGGTGGTTTCTATTGGAACAGCGGTATGTTCTATTGGGAACTTGCCACGATTTGGAAAATGTACCAGGCATTGCAGCCTGAAATGTTTGAAATACTGGATGGCATTAGCAAACAATGGAATGAAATAGGACTTGATTCGGACATCTCTGAGCTGTATGCCAGGATGCCCAGGATACCGGTGGATATCGGGATTATGGAAAAAGCCGATAAGAGAATCGTGATTCCCGTATCTTATGACTGGAGCGATGTCGGTTCCTGGAGAGCACTTTCAGAGATATCACTTGCAGATAGTGAAGGGAATACGATCAATTCTGAGCATATGGAAATCAATAGTCGAAATAATTATATACATACGGACAAATTCACTGCCCTGATCGGAGTTGAAGGTCTGGTCGTCATCGAAACACCGGATGCCATTCTCGTTGCGAGAAAGGAAGATTCCGAAGAAGTGAAGAAAATCGTGGAAAAACTGCAGAAAGAGGGAAGAAAAGAACTTCTTTAAATTCAAAAAGAGGGGAGAATGAAAGACGGGAAGTTGGTTAAATTGCAGTATCTGCTGGAATCGGTAGGAGATGATGAAGAACTGATCCGCGAGATACTGGATATGTTTTTGCAGGATACACAGGATGAATTGGAGAAAATGCAACTCGCAGTTGCAGAAGAAAGATGGACGGATGTTGCACGCATTGCTCATCGCATGAAATCAAGCATGCTGAATCTTGGCTTGGAAGAGATATCACAGGAATTGCTGAGTATCGAAGCTCAGATCATGAACAATAATAACAGTGAGGCTGCAAGACAAAATGTACAGCGTGTGTTCCAGATTTGCGATGAAGTATTCCAGGATGTGCGTGATATCCAGGAAGTCTAAGTTTTTTTAAAGGAGAATCATGTATAAGATAAATGTCACAGATTCCTTTTCCGCTGCACACCAGTTGAAAGGATACAATGGAGAATGCAAGAATCTTCATGGTCATACATGGAAGGTCAGGGTGGGGATCACATGCAATACAACAGACGAGATTGGTCTTTCTCTCGACTTCAATGTGGTCAAGAAACACCTGAAGGAATTGATGGAGATATTGGATCACAAGTGCCTGAATGACTTGGCTGAGTTCAAGGTGATGAATCCAACCTCTGAAAATCTCTCCCGCTTTATGTATTTGTGGCTAAAGGAAAGAATCACAATGCCGGATTGCAGCCTTGCAGAAGTGGAAGTCTGGGAATCAGAGAAATCTTCCATCGTTTATAGTGAATGATGCATGAAGTTGGTAGATTTTGAGAATTGTAGAATCATCCTTCATCAAAAGCGCTGTCAAATCATCCCAATATCCGGAAGATGGTTTTTGGGATATAGCCTTTGCAGGTAAATCAAACGTAGGAAAGTCATCCTTCATCAATACTCTCACGGGCAGAAAGCTTCTTGCCAAGACAAGTGGCACGCCCGGCAAGACAAGGCTCGTGAATTTCTTCCGCATCCGTTACAAACTTGATGCTTATGATACAAGCGGTTTTCTCAATTTTGTCGATCTTCCCGGTTATGGCTTTGCCAAGGTTCCCCTGAGTGAGAAGGAAGCCTGGAAGACCATGATCTCAGAGTATATCAAACAAAGGAAGACCCTTGCGGGCTTCATCGTTCTTGTCGATATCCGTCATGATGCTGATCCCAAGGATGTTACCCTCATTGAGATGCTGAAGCAGGAATCCATTCCCTTCTGCGTCTGTGCCACGAAAACAGATAAGATCGGCAAAACAAAGCAGCAATCTTCTCTCGCTTCCTTGAGAAAGAAACTGGGCGTATCTCCAGCACCGATATTTCCTGTTTCTTCCTTAACGAAGACAGGCATGGAACCTGTTCTTGAATGGATGCTTGCGTGTATCAGGATGAACGAGGAAGAATAAGGGCATGAGATATCAGTATGATGTTATCGTGATCGGTGCAGGTCATGCAGGAGTGGAGGCGGCTCTTGCTGCAGCCCGTTTGGGTGCCAGGACTGCCATGTTCGTCATCAAGCTGGAATCAATTGGAAGAATGTCCTGTAATCCTTCCGTGGGAGGACCAGCCAAAGGACATCTTGCACGTGAGATCGATGCTCTCGGTGGGGAGATGGGATTGATTGCAGACTTGAGTGGAATCCAATTCCGAATGCTGAACAGAACGAAAGGACCTGCTGTCTGGGCTCCCCGCTCACAGAACGACAGACAACTTTACTCCCTTCTCATGAGGGAATCCGTTGAGAAACAATCCAATCTGCATGTCATAGAATCAACGATCGCAGGACTTCTCTTCAATAAATCCATGAATCAGGTAGAGGGAGTCATTTCCTCCATCGGAAAGGAATACCACGCCCCGAAGGTCATCATTGCGAGCGGAACCTTTCTGCGGGGTGTCATCCATGTGGGTTCAATTTCCTACAGCGGTGGAAGATCAGGAGAACCGGCAGCCGACCAGCTTTCGGAATCTCTACTCCAATGCGGATTGAATGTGAAGAGATTCAAGACGGGTACACCTCCGAGAATCGATATACGTACGCTTGATTATTCCAAGCTGGAAGCACAGCCGGGAGATGAACCAGCTACAGGTTTCTCCTTTTATCGGGATGTCAAGCTTGAGAACAAAGTCACCTGCTGGCTGACATTCACTACAGAAAAGACGCATCAGATTATTAAGGAAAACTTGCAGCAATCCGCTTTGTACGGGGGATTTATCAAGGGTGTCGGACCACGATACTGTCCTTCCATCGAAGATAAGATCGTCAAATTCCCAGCCAAGGAAAGGCACCAGATATTCATTGAGCCTGAAGGGACAAATACCTTCGAAGGCTATGTGAATGGTATATCAACGAGTTTACCTCCCCAAGTGCAGGAAGATGCCCTGCATTCAATTCCCGGCTTGGAGAAAGCCAGGCTCATGCGTTATGCCTATGCCATCGAATACGATTATATAGCTCCCGAAGAGATCACAGCCACGCTCGAGACCAAGAAGGTGAAGGGTTTATACCTGGCAGGGCAGATCAATGGGACTTCCGGTTACGAAGAAGCGGCAAGCCAGGGCTTGATGGCAGGTATCAATGCCGTTCTTTCCCTGGATAAGAAAGAACCCCTGATATTGGATCGAGCCTCCTCCTATATTGGTGTCCTGATAGACGACTTGATCACGAAGGGAACCGAAGAACCCTACCGCATGTTCACCTCACGTGCAGAATACCGCCTGTGGCTTCGACAGGACAACGCTGACGAACGATTGATGCCGATAGGTAATAAGATTGGTCTTTTGGATGAAACGCGCTGGAATCGCTTTAAAGCGCAAATGGATATTAAGAACAGGGTCATGGCAGAACTGAAAGCCACCACTTCCAATAAACATGAGAATCTCCTCGAGCCCATGCGTTTTTACCAGATACTGAAACGACCTGAAGTGAAGTTCTCCGATTTACCTGAATATGGATACACAATTCCACCCGATCTCGATGAAGACCTTCAGTCACGCATCACACTAGAGTGCAAGTATGAAGGATATATCAAGAGGCAGTTGGCGGATATCGATAAATATGAGAAGTGGGAACATGTGGAAATACCAGGGAACCTTGACTTCATGAAAATAAGCTCTGTTTCCTATGAAGCAAGAGAGAAGCTGCAGCGCTTGAATCCAAAGAACATTGGGCAGGCAATGCGCATTTCAGGTGTGAATTATACGGATATTTCAGCCATTCTCATTTACCTGAAAAAGAAGAAGTACATCCGGGAAGATATCTCGGAATAGAGCATAACAGATGGAAGGGATTACAGATATGAAAGTCATCGCAGTCATTCCCGCACGATATTCCTCGACCCGTTTTCCCGGCAAGGCACTTGCCCTGCTGAACGGG
Source organism: Candidatus Cloacimonadota bacterium (assembly GCA_035402645.1). Classification (GTDB taxonomy): domain Bacteria; phylum Cloacimonadota; class Cloacimonadia; order Cloacimonadales; family DAONDQ01; genus DAONDQ01. Next base: position 15,224 of record DAONDQ010000006.1, read on the forward strand.
AAACCCATTATCCAGCATGTTTATGAAGCAACAGTAAACTCCGGATTGTTCGACCAGGTCATCATTGCAACTGACGATGACCGTATCAGCCATGCTGTTCATGATTTTCACGGACGCTGCTGTATGACTTCTCCCGATCACAAAAGTGGTTCAGACCGGATTGCTGAAGTGGTCAGGGATATGGACTGTGATGTTGTTTTCAATGTCCAGGGCGATGAGCCTTTCATCAGCAGGGAACCTCTATCAGCCTTGAAGGATGCTTTCCTGGATAAGACGGTGGAAGTGGCATCACTTATGCACATCATGCAGGATGAAGATGATATTGTGAATCCCAATAACGTAAAAGTTGTCTGCGATTCTCTTGGCGATGCTCTCTTTTTCTCGAGATCCGTCATACCTTACGACAGGGATAATACCGGGAAAGTTACCTACTGGAAGCATATTGGCGTATATGCATACCGCAAACAGACACTCTTGAGATTTATAACATTGCCACAGGGAAAAATTGAAAGGATCGAATCCCTGGAACAGCTTCGAATGCTTGAGAATGGTATCCGGATTCGTATGATCAAAACAGATTATATGGGAATCGGGATCGATACACCTGAAGACTTGGAAAAAGCAAAACAATTCTAATGCAACGTTAGTGGATTTTCTTGTTTCGAATCATTTTGACCAATTAGTACAATGATTATGAAATGTATTAACTATCTATATTATAGATAGTTGTGCATCAATCTCTCATCTCCTGCAATTATCATTTTCTTTCAGTCAAATCTTTATTAGCCTAAATCTTATCTAATATATTTTAATTACATCGCACGTATATTGAAATATATCATTATAAGTAATATATATATTTTACTTGACATGCACATATATCTTTTCTTTTTATATAATTGAGTTACAGATTACAGACCGAGCAAAAAGGCTACATGAAACATCAACATTATCAAAAAGACGTCGAAGAAGAAAAGTATCAAAAAAACACAAGGGGATAGCTGATGCTTATATTTCGGTCTTTTGTGAGAATTACCAACATAACTTCACATTCGGATTGAAAAGATTGAGACATTCGTAAATTGAAATCCTTCTTCCTGTTAGGAAGGAATAACATGCTATCTTTGGATGATATTATTTCATTCTCCAGAGAGCAAGAAATGAGGAGATCTATATGAGAAATCTACTATTTAGAATGATTTTGATGATCGTTTTAATAGTAAGCGTGGCAGTGATCTTTGCAGATACTGTTGCGATAGGTACTGGAACAAGTACACAACGATATCCTTTAGGTGCCTATTTCGGATATGAGCGCAGTGCTTCTTTGTATACGGCTGCTGAATTAGGCAGTGTTAACCAGCGAATATCCAGCGTTGCCTGGTATGCGACTGCAACAAGAACTACCGCTGTCCCTTTTAAAATCTACCTGAAAGAAACAACAGACGGTGACTTTATTGCAGATACTTGGGCAAATGTGATTTCAGGTGCAACACTAGTATATAATGCAAATGCTACTGTAACAGCTAGCGCATGGAACACGTTTACTTTGTCGTCCACCTTCGATCTTACTGCAGGTAGCAATTTGCTCGTGCTCGTTGAAGCTAATTATGGTGGAGGTGGAACCGATGCAAGTTCATCAACCATGAAAATCTATTATACCGCGACCACCGGTTTCAGCGGACATGAAACATGGATTGCAGACACGAATCCACCTACAGGTACTGGAACTGTCAGCACATCAAGACCTAACATCACAATCACATATACAATATGGACTGCAACCTTACCACCGAATCCGGCAATTAATCCCAATCCGGGTGACACAGCGACAGGGGTTGGTTTAAATCCTACCCTCACATGGTCAAGCGGTGGTGGTGGACCGACTTCATATGATGTCTATTTTGGGCCAAGCTCTTCTCCCGCATCCATTGGGAACCAAGGTGGCAATTCATACACACCAGCAGGTCCATTGGCTTACAACACTCCGTATTACTGGAAGATCGTTCCTCGTAATACCAATGGTCCAGCGACGGGTTGTGTTGTATGGTCCTTTACTACGATGCCCGATCCGACATGGACCTCTCCCTTCCCACACTCGGAAAGCTTTGATGGCACGACCTTCCCACCCGCAGGATGGATACAGGCTCAGACAGTCATAGTACCAACCGCTTATGATTGGGTACGCGTGACCACTGGTACATACCCATCTTGTTCCCCACAAAGTGGGGCAGGAATGGCGAAATACTATTCATTTCTTGCCGGTTCGGGAAATCATGCAATCTTAGCTACACCTTCAATCACTTTACCCGGTAATGACTACCAAGTTTCTTTCTGGATGTACAGAGACGGCGGTGATACATCGGCAGACTTATTGAATGTTTACTTCAATACAGCACAGAATTTAACGGGTACACCTACACTACTGGGTACAGTTAATCGTTATTTTGCATCTGGAGACGGTTGGTATAAATCTACGATGAATTTCCCTGCTGCATCTTCAGGTAATGGCAAGTATGTCATTTTCGAAGCTGTCAGTGCCTATGGTGAAAGTATATACCTGGATGATGTAAGTGTTCAGCAGCAGCCTTCCGTAGTATTGCCGGCAGTTCTTGATTCGCCTTTGAATGGCTCAAGTGGTAATTTGCTGACCACTACATTGAACTGGCACGCTGACACAGGCGGACCAACTCCAACTGGTTATGAAGTCTATTTTGGTACTGATGGAGGAGGAACTACTCCACCTGCAGCGCTAGTACAAAACTCCGGTGCAACGAGTTATGCACCCACATTGGCATGGAACACGACATATTATTGGCAGGTAAAGCCTTATACTACTGGACCTGTTCATGCAATCGGCTGCCCTATCTGGTCCTTCTCAACTCCGCCTGATCCAACTATCTATCCACCCTATACACAAGGATTCGAGACGGTAACCGTACCGGCATTTCCAACAGGCTGGACTAAGACAGGTTCATGGGTCAGCGTTGCAGCCGATGATGTGGTAAGTGGCTTACAATGTGCAAAAGCAACCTATAGTCCTGCTGGCACAAGTATTCTCATGATGCCACCCATCAATCTTCCATCCAACTACCGCATTACCTATTGGTGGAAGAATTACGATATCTATAAAGTTGCAGGATATGATGCGACCTATTTCGAAATATCTAACAATGGAACGGACTGGACTACTTTACAGACACTCGAACCAGTAGATCCAGATGCTACATTCAACCAGGTTTCGCAATCATTAACCGGTTATAGCGGGATTATATATCTGCGCTGGCGCTATGTGACAGACGGTACACTTAATGCATACGGAGTAGGATTAGATGACATAGTCCTCGAAGAAATTCCGGCAGTTATCTTACCTGCATTGAATGTGTCGCCTGCTGATTTGGCACTGGATGTTCCGTTGAACGCTTCTCTCAATTGGGTCAAGGATACAGCTGGAGCAGATCCAAGCGGGTACAACCTGTATTTCGGAACGGATAATCCTCCTACCAACATACAGGGACCAAAAGACGTCGGATTAGTCAATACATGGTCTCCTGCAGTTGGTGACCTTGTCTATGGTGCACGTTATTATTGGCGCATCATACCCTACGATGCGACGAATACAGAAATAACAGCTGTTTGTCCAATCTGGCAATTCGATACAATGGCTGATCCTACTATCGCATCATTCCCATATACACAGAACTTCGATGGTGTAACACCTCCAGCCTTGCCAAACGGATGGACAATGGAGAATTTGAACAGTGATACAGTGAACTGGGTGACCTCTACTTCTTATTATAATTCTTCACCGAATTGTATGAGAATTGGATATAACAGCTCACTTGCACTGAATGACTGGTTCTATACTCCACCCATCTCCATGGTGGGTGGTGATCTCTATAATGTCTCCTTTGGATACCTGACATCAGGCAGCTATGAGGAAAACTTGGAAATAGCTGTTGGCTCTTTGCCAACCAGTACAAGTATGGGTGTGCCATTATGGTCCGGGACAGCTCTTTTAAATTCAACCTACGTAACAAAGGTTGTAACATATACAGCTCCAGCAACTGGCAACTATTACTTTGGCTGGCATGCATTCAGTGAACCTGACAAGTGGTATATCTGTGTGGATGATATTGTGATCACTCATCCAACTGACCCAATCTTGTCAGTAGACAAGACAAAGATCATATTACCTGTCACACCCTTGGGTGGCGGATCCTCTGATGCACTGACAATCAGCAATGTAGGCGCTGGCACCTTGAACGGTACGATTTCTTATTCTGCCGGGCTTTCAGGTGAAACTTCATTCTCAGTCACAAGTTCTACACCGCTGATATATGATGTCGTATATGAACCAACCCTACAAGGTCTCTACGCTGGTACTGTCACGGTGACAACAGCCTATGGCACGGCAGTTGTGAACGTGGAATCAAATGCCGGTGTTGAAGTCTTCGACTTTGAAGCGGATTACCCAGATTGGTTTGTATATGATCTGGATACGAATACGGATTATAGCTGGGGCTGGTATACAGGTCTTCCGCACAGCGGTCTCGCAGCAACTGGTGTGAATACTCATGATCAACTTGTGCAGGCAAACGAATGGCTGATCTCTCCCTGGTATGATGTAGCCTCAGGCGACAAACTTTCCTTCTACTGGAGAACCTGTGGAACGGAAAGCGATTATCCGGAGCAGTTGAAGGTTTTAATTAACTCAACTGGTGGAAGTATGGAACCTGCTGACTTCACGACGGTACTGCATGATACTGGCAGTGTCGTGAACTTCGAATATACAGGTGTGGAAATCAATCTAGCAGCTTATGTCGGTCAGTTGGTCAGCTTTGCGTTCAACTGCGCTTCTGCTGATGGCGGCTGGTATCTCATGCTTGACGACATTGCATTACCTGGCAGGCATGTACCGGAGGCACCAATTCTCCAGATCGGGTGGTATGAACAAGGCGATTCTCTAGCGGTGGAAGTTTCATTTTATGGAGTTCACGGTGCAACAGGCTATGTACTCGAAGCATCAAACGGAGACGTGATTGGCAGAGCAAATCAACCGCCATGGAATGATTGGGCTGCTTTGTATCACTGGTGGCAACTCAACAATTCAGCACCATGGGAATCTTACTATCATTTTCAGCGATGGGTGTATAGCTATGACCCAAACAGCCCACATAATCCTGGCAATCCTAACTATGATCCACCAAAGATTAAAGAATTCTATAGGGCAACGGCAATTAATGGTAACACAGCCACAGCAAAAAGTGCTCAGAAACATAAATCTGCGGCACTTCCGCCAATCAACGATGTAAAAACAAGAAAATAAACTAATTCCATTTGGGCGTGGATTATCTACACCCATTTATATCCGTCTCCAAATAAAAGGTCATCCTGAATCAGGATGACCTTTTTATATACTATGTAAAACTGAATTCATTCTGTGTCCCTGTGGCACATTCTTCAGGATATGATTCTCTTCCATGGCCTAAAGTCCGTGCCACAAAACAGTGCTATAATAACGCTTTCAATTCTTCCATATTGCTGACGAAATAATCTGCGGGGATTGTTCTGTCAGGATTCTGGTAGAGGCAGGTTTTAAATCCGGCACCTTTCGCAGCCAGGATATCCAAATCCCTATCTCCTATAGCCAATGTTAATTCGACTGGTAAATCGAATTTCTCCCTCAGGGCCACGAATGATTCGGGATCAGGTTTTCTTTTATATCCATCATCGCTTGTGATCATGAATTCAAAGTACTTATCCAGGTCATAGTATGACAGATGATCCATGAGCATGTACAGAGGTCTGTGCGTGATAATGTAGTTTTTTCTTCCGGTTGCCTTGCAGAATTCAAGAACATCACGTAAACCTTCAAACGGTGGGATATCCTTCAGGGAAATGGTCTGATAAAATTCTCCATACCCTTTGAATATCTCGTCCGGATCGAGACCATACTTTTCACAATAATGATCTATCGCAGTCTGCAATGTGATTTTACATAAAGCAGTGATTTCGTTTATATCTTCGTTTATTCCGTGGTTCTTCAGAGCTCCTTCCAAGCTCCTGGAAATAGCAGGATACGTATCGAAAAGTGTACCGTCAAAGTCCCATATTAAGTTTTTAAACATGATATACCTTCAGTTATTCGTAAATGATGACAGATGCATCTTTGTCAAATGGGTTGATCCTTTTCGCAAGTGAAAAGAGATAGGGGAAATGTACCTTCAGGTAGAACATATATTCAAGCCATTGAAGGATAAGAGGCAAGTAGACTCTCTTTGAATCAAGGGCAAGATGATCGATATCTGATTTTGGAAGATTCTCGAAGGAAGGACGAAATTCGAGCTCTTCAAGCAGGTGAAAAGTAGCCTGCATCAGATTTGTTAACAGATCATGCTCAAGCAAATTCGGGTTTTCCATGAGTCTCAGCAGGAATGCGCGTTTGTTTAAAAGAAATTCTTTCAGGCAATTCAAGTCCATGCTGTTGATGTCGATTTTGGTATCGATTCCGGAAATCAGCTTTTTCGCATGTTCGAAATCTTCTTTCTTCCAGTTCGACTGAACTTTCAACACCTCAAGTTTCTTCTCTAGTTGCGAGTCCGCTTCGCCAATATGTTTCATCAATTCATGTCCGATTTCACTGTAGAAAGTACCCAGGACCATATTCAGCTTTTCAATACGGATGTTCTTCTCTCGGATATCCAGCAGTCTTCCAATGGCAATAACAACAACCAAGATTTCTATTGGTAGAAAGGCAATATGGTCTAAGAGGTATATATCCAGGAATCGAATATCACGGAATATTAAATAATGAATCGTATATAGGATCACTGAACTGAGGAACAAAGCGATACTGATATAAAGCGTAAATCTTTTGATTTTCACATTTCCTCGATAGAAAATGCCCCTTCTCTGCTTTTGAAAGAAGGGGCATTCGATATTCGTTACTTGTTTACCTGGAAGGTCTTGTCCCCTTTTTCTAAGAAACCGACGATCTGTCTTGCTGCTGCCAAACCGGCATTGATATTTGCCTCTTCGGTTTGAGCACCGGATTTCTTTGGTGTGAAGAAGACCCTTTCCGGATATTTTTCTTCCAACTCAGCTGCACAACCTGGAGCGATGTCGGAAATATATTTGAATCCGCCCTTTTCTTCCATCACCTTCTTCAGGTCATCTTCATGGATGATCTCCTTACGGGCTGTATTGATCAGCGTTCCACTCTTCGGCATCTTGGAAAGCAGGTCGTAATTGATGGATTTATTGGTTGATTCCGTCAGCGGAAGATGCAGTGATACATAGTCGCATTTCTCATACAGCTCGGAAAGCATGGTGACAGGTGTCACGCCTTCGGCTTTCATCTTGTCTGCCGGTACAAATGGATCATAGGCAAATATTTCCATACCGAAGCCTTTGGCAATCAGTGCCATGTATCTTCCGACAGCGCCGTAGGCATGGATACCGATCTTCTTGCCGCGAAGCTCATAACCGGATTTACCGCTGAACTTCTTGCGTGCAATATAGATCATCATACCGAAGGCAAGCTCCGCCACGGCATTGGAATTCTGCCCGGGTGTATTCATGGCAACGATGTCATGCGCTGTGCAAGCCTTGAGGTCGAGATTATCGAAACCGGCACCGGCACGGACAACGATCTTCAGGTTCTTGGCAGCTTCGACAACATCCGCCGTCACTTCGTCGCTGCGGACGATCATGGCATCCACATCGGCTACAGCCTTTAATAAATCATTCTTATCAGTGTAATTTTCAAGAAGGATCATTTCGTAATTGGCGTCTTTCAGAATCTTTGCGATTCCATCCACAGCCACTTTGGCAAATGGCTTTTCAGTGGCGATCAATACTTTCTTACTCATCATCGTTCTCCTTTCAATTTTATATTCTATTAGATATATTAAAATATTGGCAAAAAAATGTCAATTTCATAATTTGAGTCTACACGATTCATCTGGTCAGGAGGAATGTAAAATGGAAAATATCCGTATTGGAATAGTTGGGAACATCGGAGTTGGGAAATCCACATTTGTTCAAGCTGCAAGCACATCACCACTGAATCAGGTCCTGCTGTCCGTCTATCCGAAACCGAATGGCACGGAAGGTGTTTACGCTTTTCCAGAAAAGTTCAATCCGATTGTCCTTGATTCATTTTACAAAGACCCTATTAGCAACGCTTTCATGGCACAAATCGAGTTCTTCAACGGCAGGCTCGACCGCCAACACCAGATCCAAACATGCAGGGGAATCGTCCTGGAAGACAGGACTCTTGCCGAGGATTATCACATTTTCGGGAAGGCACAGCGCATTCTCCAGAATATGTCAGAACCTGAATTTGTTGCCTATCAGCGAACCTATAGGCTCATGACAGAGCAGATCAAGGAGCCCGATCTCATCGTATACTTTAAGGCAGAAGTTCCTATTCTCCTCGAAAGGATCAGAGAACGCGGTCGTGAAAGTGAATTGGCTATTTCCCCGGACTACCTGCAATTGCTGAACAACCTGTATGAGGATTTTGTCACAAATCACGTGCATTGTCCCGTCCTTGTCATCGATGCGGACAAGGAAATCGAAAAGATGGAATTCCTCCGTCGTACGATAAATGTGATTGCCGATCAGATAAAATCGCTGGAACTTCGTGTTTCCAGTCCTGGAATCAGCGAATGGGTCACACTTCCTCAAACCGAAGCGACCCTGAGAGCGATCGATGCCGAGAGAAGACTCGAGAACTACCTGGCTGAGCATCCGAAGCTCATCACCATTGCCGGAAATGTTGGCTTGGGAAAATCCACCCTGACAGCCATCATGGGGCGGAGCCTCAAGATCAATACCCTTTATGAAAGACCGGAACAGAATCCACTTTTAGAGAAGTTCCTCGCAGATAAAAAAACCTATTGCTACGATCTGCAGCTGCATTTCCTGGAAATGAGAGCAGAACAGCGCCGTCTGGGAAAGAGCGGAAGAGGGAGCTTTGTCAAAGACCGTTCTCTGCCGGAAGATCTGCTGGTATTCTGCAACCAGTTCAAAGCCGATGGGTTTCTAACCGATGACCAGCTTGATAATCTCATCACCCAATTCCAAACAGTGAATCGTCAGCTTCCTTCCTCTGACCTGATCATTCTCCTTCAGGGCGGTCCATCCCTTGCCTGGGAACGTATACAGCAGCGTGGACGTGAGATGGAAATCGAAGGCGGTTGGACTTTCACCGAGATCAACAACCTGAATCAATGGTATAAGGACTATGCAGCCAATGTCGTGAAGCTCGGTTTCCACCAGGGACCTGTCCTCGAAGTGGATGTCGAGAAACTCGACCTGACAAACCGAATCCATGTAGGGTATATCATGGAAAGAGTCTATGAGATACTCAAATCCGGTGAATAGATTGGGTAAAATTCCAAGATAAAAATAGAAACAAGGTTTCAATAAAATGATTGGGCGACTGATATGGTCGCCCATTTTCATATCAATTCAATTCTTCCTAAATGCTTATTTTAGTATAACTTGAAATAGTAAGCAATCAACTGAGAGCGTATTTATTTTTATTATATACCGTTTCAATGAACCTACCCGGCTCCATAGAACAATAAGGTACTAAAACGGTATCAATACGGTAGCATTACGGTAATTTACCGTATTAGTACCGTAATGATACCGTATGAATACCGTAAATCATTATATAGCGAGATAAAATCGAATATAGAGCACTGCAACAAGAGATATTCAGAGATTCATAGCGCTTAAAATAAAAGAGACGCCCTATTCGGACGTCTCTTTATTCTAATTATTACGTTAATTCATTATGGTAAATCTCTTTCTGCTTTCACTATATAGAACCGCTTCGGATTCGTAAGTGTATCGGTGTAGGATTGAGATGTAGTCGTACCAAGCAATGTGGAGAAACTGCCGAATGGATTCGTATCATAATAAATCCTGTATCGGTTTAGTGAGATGGGATATGTCCATTGCAGTTTCACCTGGTTAGTTGAAGGCAGATAAGTGGTCGTGAGGTTTGGTACCACCGGTAGTGCTCTCCAGGTTACGTTGACAGGTGTTGCCACATTATTGGATTCATTGGATTCAACGATCAGATTGTTTGGATCCGTTTGCACATAGGAAGTCCATACACCTGAGGTTCCAGTACTGACATTGGTGAAGGTATGACTTGTTGTCGCACCGGCAGCGAGGGAGGTTACCGTCCATGTCAAATCGCCCAAGGCACCCGTTGGTGGCGGGGTTGTACGGTTGTAATATACATCAACCCTGAAGGATGTTGTGATATTGCTTGAACCGTTGTTCTTCACGGTGACATTAATTGTCAGAGGATCACACACATATGGATTCGTATTACTATAAGTAAAAGCGGTTATAGATAGATCTGCTGTAATAGTCAGCCAATTGATTCGACCATATGTATCCGATTCGTAAGTTGCACCTGAAAAGGCACCTGTAGCATTCACGAAATTTACGGTGCCTGAATTCAGAGTCTTCTTCACATTATTGGTTCCGCTCCAGGAATTCGTTGGGAAAGTAGCATTGTCAATATTGTAGGTTCCGGAGTTATCTATAGTAAGAAGAGTACCGCTTGCAGCTCCATACTGGAATGTGCAGTTATGCAGGGTATGAGTTGGATCGATGATAGAACCACTCTTCAGGTAGACACCATTTGTTCCCATATACTCAAAGGTAGCATATTCCGCACTCAGCGTACCACCTGATTCTATATTAAGAATGTAGTTCCCTGACTGGTGCGTCAGTTTTGCCAAGTGACCGGAAGTACCGACCAACTCAAGGACACCGCCACTATTCACTTCTAACGTTTTAGCTGAAGCTAATTCAAGCCATCCGTCTCCTGCAACTGCTATCTTACCAGTATTGTTGATGGTAACATTTCCTGTTGTGCGGTAATAGTAATTGCTAAGATTCAAAATCCCGGTATTGACTGTAACTGTTCCACCGCCAAGTCCCAACAGGTAATGCCCCAATGTCACAGATGTATTGGCTGTTTTGTTTACTGACAGGTTATTGATATACGTACTGCCGTTGTTACTGAAGACCTGGCTATTGGGACCTGTGAAATTGATCGTATTGGAAGTCCCTGCATTCCATGAACCGTTTGTGCCGATACTGAGATCACCCTGGAAATCGTGAATAAGTCCTGTAGCTGAATCATACCATGTACCACTTGTAACATTGCAAGCCCCATAGACTTTCAACCCCTTATTTGATTGGAAGTAAGTACCGACAGTCTTGCTGATATTCAGATTATACAAATACCAATTAGTAGAAGCATTGGCGACAGTCTGTGTAACTGTACCATTAAAGGTGAGTGTCGAAGTTCCGGGATAAAAACCGTATGTATCTGCATAACTTGTATTTGCATCTGTCCAGTTCCTGGCGACAGTAATATTGGTGGATGCACCATGATAGCAATTCAATCCTGCGCCGCTGGCTATGCTGATGTCATTTCCAACAACCAGGCTGGAGTAATTGTCCATGGCAAGCACACCATCAGTTATTGTGCAGTTGTTTGAAACGGTTACCGTGTGATTTGCTGTAATTTCTGCATTATACCAGTTCGATGAAGTGTTGTTAATGACAAGATTGTAGAATGTTTCGTTGGTCAGAAAATCACATGCATCACTGCTTCCTGCAACGGTGACAGTTCCTGTTCCTTCATTAAATGCAGAAGCACCAACTGCATTATACCAGCTACCGTATATCGTGATATTATGACTGTTTGTAACAAGTCCACCGACCATGATATTCATAGGACCTTTTAGGAGTATATCGTTCTGCAGGTAAGCTGAATAGGAATTTGAGCTCTTATTGATGCGCAGACCGTATAGATAATTACCATTTGAAACATCCAAGGTAGGATTGTTGTTTCCAATCAACTCGAGTTCACCTGCATCCAGATGGAAGGCATTGGCTTCATTTGCAGTGAATCCGGCGCCTACCCTTACAATTGCAGGGCTGAATGCACGAGTTGCGTTTGCCTTGAAGACAACGGTATTATAGGTGACTTCTATTAGCCCACCATAAACGGTAATGGCACCCTTGAACTGGACAATGGAACGATCCGGGTTATACGTCTGTCCAGGTCTCATGGCAACATCGTTCTTTGCCCAAGGGACATCATTAATGAACTGACCTCCCCCAATACTCAAGACAGCTGTATCGTAACTGGTATAAGTACCGTGAACAATGACTGTACCGGTTGAAATATCGAGTGTGCCCTGGTGATCTAGACCGGATTTCATGAGGCAGTATCCGCCTCCGCCAAGGTAAATACCCCCATTTGCATTGACATAGGCATTACTGTCAATACGGCAGTGTTTGCTGTTCAGGATAAGGTTATTGGTCGGATTCACCAGGATGATGCCTTTGATGAGAAGTGAATCCGTACTCGCTGTAGTCACGTTGAAATCAGCTCCTTCGCCCCCACCACCACCATTCAGGATGAGATCACCAAACCAGGAATTTGAACTTGAATTAGTGATATCAGCACCGTAATCTGCGCGAAGTATGGTTGTACAACCCGTAAGTTGAGACGTAGAGCCGGAATTGAAGTACCAGTTGCCCCAGCAGTAAATATAGCCTGCTGAAATCTGTGAAGAGGAACCGCTGTACCAGACTACGTCATCGTCACTGGTTAATGTTGTGATTGAAGAGCTCATTTTCAGAGTACCATATATATTCACATCATTGTAAGTTTCGACTGAATAATTGGTCATATCAAAAAGACCCGCCTGGATGGTCAGGCTTCCGGTAATCAGCAGGTTATTTGCGATTGTGATACCATCGGTTCTGTAATCAATAATCTCAGTTCTTCCATGAGAATTGATTCGTTCGATTCCTCTCTTATGAACTTCAGGTCCTTCCTCCCCGGTGGAAGCCTTATTGATCTTCAGGTTATAGAAATTGCAACCGGTACCATAGTTCAAAGTATAAGCACCAGGACCATAGAGCTCCACTGTTCCACCGCTATAGGTAACATTTGTCCTTGCGCAAGAATATCCGCCGTTGGCACGGATAGTTCCTCCGGTGACATTCATAGTCAGGGTATAGGAAGAAGCGGTAATGATGATTCCCTTGTTCTTGAAATCAATCGTTCCACTGGTCATTTCAATTCCGCCATTGCCAGAAAATGCCCAATAAGTTGGTAAAGAACCGCCATAGACATTGATGGTACCCCCATAATTGTAGAAATAGCCATCCAGGTCTATCCATTGTCCTGTATCCTGATAGAGGTTGATAGTGCCACCGGGATTGACATAGAAATTACCGTAGATGCCATTCTGGGTAAGATCGTTGGCAGTAAAGGTTCCCGTAAGGACATCAACAGCACCTGCTGACCAGGTATAATAAGTGCAGGTCACAAGTTCAGAAGCATTGTTCAGTCTGAAACCGCCTACCTTATTGATGAGTAGTGTGTAGAAATTCTCACTGTAATTACAGTATTGATGACCGCCACCGTTAAATTCGACTGAGCCTGTACCTTCCACGAAGGCTGCTGGTCCTACTGTGTTTGACCAGTTCCCGGCTACCTGCATGGTGGCAGGTGCGGTGAAGGTTCCACTACTGAGAGTGAAATTACCATTGATATCCAAGGGACCAACACCTGTAACAGCGTTCGTTCTTACAATGGGTTCCGTGGTGCCATCTTTTAATGTATAAGAGACAGGTTCCTTGCCTATTCCCAAATCTGGACCGCTCTCACTTCTCGAACCCTTACTGATGGTAACGCTGAAGAAGTTGCTTCCAGCAGTGTTCTTCAGACCACAGTCACCTGTACCATAGAGCTGGACCGTACCCCCGGTAGGAGTAAAGTTTGTGCAATTCACTTCAAAACCGAGGATGGTTTTAATGGTACCACCACTGATATTCTCCGTAAAGACAGGCGAGGCTGGAATATAGATTCCCACGCTCTTTAAATCGAATGTTCCTCCATCCATTGTCAAAGTTGCTGCATCGATATAGGAGAACCAGCAGGGACCTGAACCACCAGTAACATTGAAAGTACCGCCATGAATGGTAACATTGCCACGCAGGTCTATATAAGAGGAAACATCCTGGGTATAATTGATGGTACCTGAGTTAAGAACAATGGTACCGAAGATGCCCGGATCGGAAAGATGGGTAGCTGTAAACGTACCTCCATTCAAGGAATAGCCTCCGGCTGTCCAGTCATAGAATGTACAGGTTACCACTGCGCTTGATTCGAAATTCACCAATCCGCTGCTCTTATTAATGACCAGGTAATAGAAGGTTTCAGAGGAACAGGATTGATCAGAAGTTCCATTGAAAGTCACTTTTCCTGTGCTCTCAATAAATGCTGATTCGCCCATGTTATTATCCCAGTTGCCTCCGACAGATATATCATGACCGCCGGATTCCAGGTAACCGGAATCGATGCGTAATGTTCCATTGATTACTTGGGCTTGGTTGAAGTATACATGCGCTGAGGAAGTGGTCATGATGGTCAGGTTGTTAAAGTAGCCATTCAAATCAGCATTTGTGATATATTGGCTGGAAGAACCGTTCATCACGACTGTTCCGCTTGCCATCTGGAATGTTCCACCTGTATAGCCGTTGATATTTCCCTTGATATATAGACTATATGCAGAGTTTTGCTGGAAATTTGAACCTGAATAAATGGATAAGCTTCCATTCAAGGTCAGGTTTGTGGTAGAGAAAGGACTATAGCTGACATTATAGGGAGATGTCTTGCTTGAGCGCAGGTTATTTAATGTGGTTGCAGTATAAACCCTGATATTGGAGTAACCCGTACCATTGAAATCAATGTATCCCATTGTCATGGTTACCGCACTTCCAGCTCTGAATTCCATGTTTCCCTGGCAGTAGATTTCAGCGCTGGTATTGGTAATGGATGCAATGGAACCTGTTTCCCAGATGAAGTTACCGACAACAATCAGATCAGATGCGCTGGTGATTCCAATCTGACCATAGGTTGTCAAGGAACCCGCAACATTGAGAGCGCTGGAATCAACGGTAAGGGATGCACCGGGGAAAACGGTAAGATTCAAGCAGTTTGATGCGGATGAAACATGTGGATATCGAGTAAGACCCGTAGGTATTTCAGCATCATCAGAAACGGTTGGTGTACCTCCATACCAATTGGATGCATTATTCCAATCAGTTGAAACGGTTCCTTTCCATACTTTAGGTAGGTCTGAACGAAGTTTAAAAGTGATGCTTGAACCTGCAGAACCAATATCGGAAATTATTAATCCACCCAGGGTACCATCAGCCAGTAAGGGTGTTGGATTTGTATATTGGTGGAACGAAGTTCTTCCTGATTCAGATGAAAAGAATGCCAATTCCGGATTGCCTTGCGCCCAGTTACTGCCATTGGGTCTGTACACAAATAATTCATCAGGAGGTCCTTCTGCATTCCCGTTACCAACTGCGGTATTAACACGGTATACGATAAGTCCAGAACCGTAGATACTACTCTCATACGTACCGGTCTTTCTTCTGTATTCGGCGATATAAAACTGACTTGCCGTATCAGAGTTGATTTTATAAGCGGAAAATCTGGATGAGGTGACAGGGCTAAGAGTGTAGGTACCTGGAGTGGAGATGGTCGTTGGAATGGAACACCAGCTACCGTATTTATATTTCTCATAAACCGTGTGATATTCAGGTGGCTGAGAATCATTTTCCATTAATGACCAAGAATCGGCTGGAGCCACTCCATTGTTAGTATAATGGTACATGTCAGGAAAGCCGAGGGAGTGTGACATCTCATGGCATTGTCTTCCAGTCCACACCTGTTCTTCAAAAGTTGTGTTGTATCGATCAACAGTCAAGCTGTTCAAGGTAGCCCCATATGAAGACATACCACTTGACCAATCCCAAAGAAGATCGCCCCATCCGTCCCTGGCACCTCTGATGATGAAACTCACATTATCTACTTTTCCATCACTATTCTGGTCCAAATTAAGACTTGTTGGAACCTGAGATTGGGAATTGAGCCATGTTATGGCGTTCTTTAATAATGTTCTTTCACGGTCCCATTGCTGTGCTGTACCACTGTAGCCTATTGGATTCGTAGAAGCATTATACGGACGATAGTAATTACGGACATGAGAATCCTGGTAGGACAGAACGTTGCCTGAACCATCCGGGTTGGGGTATAGGTAATTGTCTACCGTCAATTGATTATTTGAATCTTCTGCAAAAAAGGATTTTACCGAGGCTTGACCTGCGGTCATATCATTGAAGAAGGTTGACCACTGCGAATAGGTTCTTGTTGCAAAAGCGGTTTGGTCACTGAAGCGAACAAACACAACCAGGTTATTCCATTGTCCGGTTGTATTGATACGTGAAATATTAGAGGGCTTTGCATAAGACTCCACTTCACGAATATGGCCTTTTATCTGTTCTTGATTTTCGGTCAGATTAGGTCTAATATTCAGTGTTGTTGGATCAATCTTACCAACTTTGTTTGTTGAAAGTCTGACTGTGTTTCCATCAGGAGATGCATAGACAGCCCAACCGGTTTGTGAATCCAGGAGGACGGTATACCCTTTTTCATCATGAACTCGATGATAATATTCGTCTCCTGTGACATAAAGCGTTAAGGAAGTGCCATCGGGTTGGGTATGTTCAAACGGTAGGTCTTTGACAAGTCCACCATAAAGAAGGATGGGAGCTAAAATCAAAGTACATAAAAACAGAGCAGAGATTCGCTTCATAAACACCTCTCATACTACTAAGTATATTCTTTATACATGATAGAGAGAGCTATCTTACTTGTAAGACAGCTCCAATTCATAAATCATAATTCAGCCGTTACATAGTAAAAATACTTTTCGGCAGCTGTTTCCTGGTAGTATTTGTTGGTACTCGTACCAACTTGCGTAAAACCGGAATAAGGATTGGTACTCCGGTAGATCTTGTATCTTGTGACAGTATATCCATAAGTCCAATCCAATCTAATGACAGTATTGGATACCTTGGTGATGGTTGGCGGGCTTATAATAGGCAGTGTCTGCCAGTTCACAGTCAGGGGACCATAACCGTTGTTGTTTTCATCTGATTCTGTGATTACTCCAGTATAATCCACCCTAAAATATGAATGCCAGGCTGCAAGTGTGCTATTGGTAGTACCGCTAAATTCACACAGGACTGAAGCGCCCGCTGCCAAACTGTTGATTCTGACGTATTTATCAGGAGTTGTACCTTGCGCCGGTTGTGATTCTGCATTATAATAGAGTCCAACCCTAAATTGTGTAGATATCGCGGATGATGTGTTATTTGTGACTGTCGCAGTATAATATATCGTACTCCCAATCACAGGTGAAGAGTTATTTAATGAATAACCTGTAATCACCACGTCTGGAATGCTTGCATACCAGTTGATCCTGGCATAATTATCACCTTCATACGTCACTCCTGCAAAACCACCTGTGGCATTATAGATGTTCACGGTTCCAGCATCCACTGTCTTGCGCACATTCCAGGTACCAGACCAGGTATTAGTGGGGAATATTGGGTCGTTGATCGTGATAGTCTGGTCACTATTGATAACCAATAAGGCTAAAGCTGAACCGCCATTCTGGAATGTGCAGTGATGGAAGGAATGTATCGTGGAAACAAGAGCTCCTGTCTTAACATACACACCACCTGTTGACATGTATTCGAATAGTGTCCATTCAGAACTGATGGTGCCGCCGCTGTTGATGTTGAAATAGAACAGACCTGATTGATGAGTAACCTTTGCCAGATGTCCAGAACTGCCAAGAGATTCAAATATTCCACCGCTGTTCACAGCAAGAGTCTTTGTATCTGCTACTTCAAAAGAACCATCTGGTCCTACACTTATCTTACCTCCATTACCTACATTGATGTTGCCGGTTGTTCTGCATAAGTAGCTTGCCAGGTTCAAGGTTCCCACATTGATATTTATGGTTGCACCGCCAAGACAGTAAATGGCTGAGTACATTGTAACTATGCCGGATACAGAAGTCTTGTTCAAAGACAATCCATAAATGGAACCGTTACCGATAAAAATGAGTGTTCCCGGGTCTGAACCAGCAAAATTCACAGTGTTCAAGTATGTTCCCCCGGCAAAAGTCCCAGAGGCTGCTACACCAAAGCTTTTATAGAATGTATGCGTAAGGGCATTCGTATTATCCATCCAGATACCCTGCTGAACTGCACAATCACCCAGAGCAGTCACAGGTTTCGTAAAATGCACTTCATTAGTTGCTACCGTTTTATTGATAATCATATTATACACATTAAATGCTGTTGCTGAAGGCGTAACTGTCTGCACCTGACTGCCTGTCAGGGTGATCGTGGATGTTCCGGGATTGAAGCCTACAGATTCATTGTATGATGTATTCGCATCAGTCCAATTCCGACCCAGGACAATGCTGACATTGCTTCCCGCTCCGGTATTAAGCCCTGCTCCGCTGGAGATGGCGAGGTCATTGGCAACAGACAAAGTAGTGGAATTCAGCATACTGAGCGTTCCGCTGGAGATGGTTAGATTATTCCAAACCAAAACAGAGCTGGACGCGGTATAGTTATAGACACCGCCCGTACCCGGAAGGATAGCCAGCGTATAGAACCAGGAGTTTGCACTGGATGAAGTTAAAGTATGGGTTCCGGTACCTCTAAGTTGAACCGTTGTACCGGTCAGTTGGGCTGCAGAACCTGTATTGAATGTCCAGTTACCCCAGCACTGGATGGTGCCTGCTGAAACCGTGGTCGTACATCCGCTGTTCCAGGTCATGTTTCCGCCGCAGAGCAGAATACAGGCGGAGGATGCCATTTTGACGTTTCCAGTTACATTTACGTTACCGACGGTCTCAACTGTATAGCCGTTCAAGTCAAAGATACCAGCTGTAATCGTTAGGTTACCCTGCATTGTGAGATATGAATTTACCGTTACACCATCAGTACGATAATTAATCATTTCTTGTACATGAGTTGTTCGCAGTCCGTAGCTTGGAGACGATATGTCTGTATTTTTTATGAATATATCTTTGCCTGTCTTATCCTTGGTTTCCCTGAGCTTGTCATCGCCAAAATCTCTCGAGGCAGCTTTATTAATGATAAGATTATAGAAATTACTTCCTGTAACAAGAGAGGCAGAAACCAGTCCTGTTCCGTATAACTCGACAGTTCCCCCTGTGGGATTGAATCCTGCCTGCAGAACGTCAAAGGACAACGCTGTCCTGATGGTTCCTCCGCTGATATTATCCGTAAAAGGCCATCCTGCAGCAACGTAAACACCGACATCCTTGAAATCAAGTGTTCCGCCATCCATTGTCAAAGTAGCTAAATCGGTGTATGAAAAATAGCATGGTCCTAAACCCCCGTGAACTGTGAAGGTTCCTCCAAGGATTGTCAGGTTGCCTCTCAAATCAATGTACTGAGATGTACCCTGGGTATAATCGATGGAGCCGGAATTAAGCGTGATGGTTCCCAAAATTCCATCATCAACCAAGTCACCTACGATGAAATGACCTCCATCAACCCTATAAGAACCAGCAGTCCAGTCAAACGATGAACAACTAACTGTATTATTCAATGGGATGATCAGTTCACCACCTGTTTTATTCAGTTCTATATTATAGAAGGTTTCAGAACACACAGTCTGATTCCCTGAACCATTGATAACCAGGGTTCCAGTACCTTCCGTGAAATTTGCTTCTGTCAGAAAATTTGCCCAACTACCACCCAGGTAGATGGTTTTGGAATTCGCGTTGAATGTACCGCTATTAATGGAGATTGTATTCTTTACCGTCAGGGGATAGGATAAAATGACACTGCTGCCCGCATCCTTATAAATACGAAGGTGATAAAGATGATTGTTTGTTCCTGATTCAACAAAACTGATGGAACTTGTCCCACTCCCCACAAATATGAGATTGCCTGCATCAAAGGTGCATACTCCGGAAGGATATACATATAGGCTTCCTTTCATATAGATTATGCTGCTCCACGTACTGGATAGCGTACTGTTTGCTTCCACGATGATATTACCGTTTATGGTCACAGTTTTTGAAGTGGAACCTCCGAATTTCGATATACGGCCGGATTGTTTGAATGAGATAAGACTATATATAGCTACATTTTCATAGGTGTAAATATAAGAATCATGTGTACTTCCATAGAGGACTATGCTTCCGTTCGCCATATTAACATTGCAGCCTTCCATAAAATAGACATTCTGAAACACATAAATCTCAGCAGCAGCAGATATGTTCGCAGTGGACCCAGACTGAAAATATAGGTCTTTTCCTACATACATATGACCATTGGCATCGTCCATGATGAGATTCCCGTAAATAGTACAGTCATAAGCTGGATTTAATGTCCCTATATTTATCGTAACACTAGCCCCATTTAAAACAAGCAAGCTCTTACAGCTTTGGTGGGCAGTAACAACCGGGTAACGGGTAAGTGAGCCGGGAATTTCGACATAATCTGCATTTGTTGGTACTGTATTTTTACTCCAGTTGGTAGGTTCACTCCATGCAGTACTCGTACTTCCATCCCAGATATTGTAGGAAGCATTCAAAGCTCCATTAGCATTCACCATTCCATAACCGGTGTATTTGTCCCAACCTGTACCGCCATCTGATGTCATATCTGTTGCAGTAGTAGTTAATGCTGAACGAACTTCTGCAGGTGACAGCAATGGATTCTTGGATAGTACAAGAGCAGCCACTCCAGCCACGTACGGAGTTGCACAGGATGTGCCATTGAACCACATATAATAGTCAGTGGACGAATAACCTGCGGAGCCAACAAGATCTGTTGTCGGTAAAATAGTAGGACCCATGATATCAACTGAGGTCTTGTAGTCCTGATTATTAGAACCATAGTTCGAACCCCACCACGATTCGCCATCAGAAGAAGTAGGGCTTTTTCTCTGTTTTGAAGGGCTGGCAGCACCTACAGCAATCACAGCTGTGTGATTTGCAGGAAAGTCTATCTCTGCGGCATTATCATTTGCGGTAGCTGCAAACAGCACGACTCCATTGTTGTAGGCATAATATAAGGCATCATCCTCGCTGGGGATCACACCTTCATACACGCCTGCAGCTCCAAAGCTCATGCTTATTACATCTGCGCCATAATCAGCAGCAAACGTAAGAGCATTACTGATAGCTGAAGAATAAAAATAACCACCGGAATTTGCTACTTTCAGGGGCATCACGCTGCAACCGCCGGCAATACCCGCAACACCCAGGGAGTTGTTTGCAATGGCTGCAGCAATACCGGCACAGCAGGTACCATGTCCGGGATCTGCACTATTATCCATTGGATTGCTGTCGCCATCGCCAAAGTCATAGCCGGTAACCAAGCGTAAATCCGGATGTGAAGTATCAACTCCAGTGTCTAAAATGGCGATGATTGTTCCCGGTGAGCCATAACCCTGGGCTTGATTCCAGGCAAGTTGAGCATCTGAATCAAACCCAACAATCCCAACACCTGCACCTGAGTGGCTATGGGTAGATTCACTCCAGACAGGAAGTTGGGCAGTATTATTATGTCCCCAATTATTTGCATAATAGGTATCGGTAGGAATTTCTGTTGTATAGGCTATGTATTCAGGGGTTGCTGTTTCGATGTAACTATTGGATTTGAAAGACTGGAGAGCATTCTCAACACTCACTTTTCCGTTGAGCTTAATGATGAACCAGCGGTCAAAACCGGTCTTAGCTTCCCAATCTCTATCCTTGACTTTTCTATGGGCACGTATGATGGTTTCACCACCATTTATGATCATTAATCTATCTAATTCAGGTATGTTGAAGGTTTTTGCCTCTGCGTATAAGCCTTGTGGAAGCCTGGAACGTATCGCAGCTTCACTGGATAGTTTGATCAAGATTCTATCAGAAGCATACTTCGGTCTATTCTTGTCCCTACCAATTATAGAATCTGCATAAATACAACTGATCAAGAGAGAGCAAATGGTGAGAATGAGCAATGTCTTCTTCATTTTAGCTCCTTGGTTAAAAGGCTTTACGAACAATAATCTATATTATCTCTCCTCAATTACGGATTTTCAATTTTCAATGATCTATAATTCTGCGGTTACGTAATAGAAGTATTTTCCTGCTGCTGTTTCCTGGTAGTATTTGTTTGTACTCGTTCCAATTTGAGTAAAGCCTGAATACGGATTTGTACTTCTGTATATCTTGTATCTTGTGACAGTATATCCATAAGTCCAATCCAATCTGATGACCGTATTGGACACATTTGTGATGGTTGGCGGGTTTACAATAGGCAAGGTCTGCCAATTCACAGTCAGAGGTCCGTAACCGTTGTTGTTTTCATCTGATTCTGTGATGCTTCCCTGGTAATCAGCAAGGAAGTATGTATTCCACGTCGTGACAGTCGTATTCGATGTCGTGAAACTGCAGGTGGCGGTCGCACCCGCTGCCAGACTGCTGATCGTATAATACGCATCAGGAGTTGTACCTACTGCCGGCAGTGAGGCTGCAGTCTTGTACATGCCCACCCTGAAGGATCTGCCGATTGCTGTTGAGGTATTATTGGTCACATATACCTGGTAAGTAATCGAAGTTCCGACTACCGGTGTCCTGCTGCTGATGGAGTATCCTGTAATGACCAGATCAGGGATACTGGCATACCAGTTGATCCTGTTATAACTGTCTCCCTCATACGTGGCACCGGCAAACCCACCTGTGGCATTGTAAATGTTTATTGTTCCCGAATCTACTGTTTTCCGTACATTCCAGGTACCCGACCAGGTGTTGGTGGGAAATATAGGGTCATTGATGGTAATGGTCTGATCGTTTTGGATAACCAGAAGGGCAAGACTTGCCCCGCCATTCTGGAATGTGCAGTGATGGAAGGAATGAACCGTGGAAATGAGCGCGCCTGTCTTTACATAGACTCCACCCGTTGACATATATTCAAACAGCGTGTATTCAGCACTGATTGTACCACCGCTGTTGATGTTGAAGTAGAACAGGCCTGACTGGTGTGTGACCTTGGCAAGATGACCGGAAGAACCGAGTGATTCGAAAGTTCCGCCGCTGTTGATTGCCAATGTCTTGGTATCTGCAATCTCAAGGGAAGATTCCGTGCCCATGCTTATCTTTCCGCCATTACCGACGGTTACATTCCCAGTTGTCCTCAGAAGATAATGGCTTATATCCAGAGTCCCCACATTCACAGAGATGTTTCCACTCCCAAGAGCATAAACGTTTGAATATAATGTTACGACACTGGATACCGATGATTTATTAACGGTGAGTCCATATACATAGCCGCCTCCATTGAAAATCAGGGTTCCCGGGTTAGCACCTGCAAAGTTAATGGTACTGAGGTATGTGCCTCCTGCAAAAGTGCCATTGGTTGCCACTCCGAATCCTCCGTAGAAATTATGGGTAAACCCACTGGTGTTGTCTATCCATAAGCCCTGCTGCACTACACAATCACCTAAAGCTGTCACAGGTTTGGTAAAGTGCACTTCATTGGTTGCTTCCGTCTTGTTGATAATTAGATTATAGACAGTGAAAGCGGCTGCAGAAGATGTAACTGTCTGTACCTGGCTACCGGTCAGGGTAATGGTGGAAGTACCCGGATTGAAGCCAACTGCTTCATTATAGGTCGTATTCGCATCAGTCCAGTTTCTGCCCAGGACAATGCTGACATTGCTTCCAGCTCCCGTATTGAGTCCTGCACCACTGGAAATAGTAAGATCATTGGCAACGGAAAGTGAGGTTGAATTCAGCATATTTAATGTTCCGCTGGAAATGGTCATACTGTTAAATACCACAACAGAGCTGGATGCTGCATAGTTGTATACGCCACCTGTTCCGGCAAGGATAGCCAGTGTATAGAGCCAGGAATTTGTACTGGAAGCTGTGAGTGTATGCGTACCTGTACCTCTCAGCTGTACTGTTGTTCCCGTCAGTTGGGCTGCAGAACCAGAACTGAATGTCCAGTTGCCCCAGCACTGGATAGTGCCTGCAGATACGGTTGTCGTACACCCGCTGTTCCAGGTCATATTTCCACCGCAGAGTAAACTACAGGCGGAAGATGCCATTTTCACTGAACCCGAGACACTGATGTCTCCTCCTGCCTCAACCGTATATCCGTTCAAATCGAACAGGCCTGCACTGATCGTCAAATTGCCTGACATGAAAGCGTTAGAATTGACCGTGATGCCATCAGTTCGATAGTCATACTCATAGGTCTTCCCATGAGATTCAACTTTTACTATTTTTCCTGAAGAAGGCTGATTTTCATTTCTTGCAGAGGATTTATTGATCACCAGATCATACAGCGAACTTCCTGAAGCCAGCAGCAGACTGGCTGTACCTGCTCCATACAGCTCTACTGTGCCGCCAGCCATGGTCACATTGGTTCGGCTGTCTTCATAACCCCCATAAGCTCTGATTGTTCCGCCGATCACATTCACATTGAGTGTATATGAAGTTGCCGGCATTCTTACGCCCCGGTTCTTGAAATCAATGGTACCACCGTTCATTATGATTCCGCCATTGGCAGCATATGCCCAGTCTGAAGGCAAGGAACCACCATAGATATTGATATTACCGCCATAATTATACAGATAACCATCTATGTCGATCCAAGAGCTTGCATCCTGTGTCAGGTTGATCGTTCCTCCGGGTCGTGCTGTGAAATTACCATAGATGCCGTTCTGTGTGAGGTCGTTTGCTGTGAAGGTCCCCACAGTCGCTTCCACTCCACCTGCTCCGAAGGTATAATAGGAACAGGTTACAGTTGCTGAGGAACTATTGATCTTGAATGTCCCGCCACTTTTATTAATATAAAGAGTATAGAAAGTTTCCGAATAGTTGCAGTATTGATCACCGGTTCCATTTATTTCTACGGTTCCAGTCCCCTCGACAAATGCCGAAGGTCCCATAAGGTTAATCCATCCACCTGCAACCTGCATTGTGGCAGGAGCAGTAAAAGATCCTCCGTACAGACAGAATGAACCATTTATATCTATGGTACCCTGTCCAGTGACCATATTTGTCCGGGTCAGATTTTCCCTTGAAGAACGCAATGCCGGATCACCTCCATCTTCTTGAGCATCACGAGCACCCTTGTAGATCATCAGGGTTGGGAAATTACTACCGGCCGTATTTTTTACAATGGCATCTGCTGTGCCATATAGCTTGATTGTTCCACCAGTCGGATTGAAATCAGTTCGCTCGTTGTCAAATTCATGCGTTGTTGCAATGGTACCCCCAGAGATATTATCATTGAATGCATACGTTGTTGCCAAAATCACGCCTACATCCTGAAAATCGAGAAGTCCACCATCCATCGTAAGGGTTGCATTTTCAAAATAGGCAAAATAACAGGGACTCAGACCTCCATGAACATTGAATATTCCGTCATGGATAGTAAGATTAGCTCTGAAATCAATGCGGCTTGATGTTTCCTGATAGATGTTCACTTCACCTGAATTGAGAGTGATATTTCCAAAAATCCCTGCATCAACGATATCTCCAACCCAGAAATGACCTCCATCCACACGGTATCCACCGGCGGTCCAATCTAAATGATAGCAATTTATATAATTCCCTGAAGGTACGACCATGACACCGCTGGGTTTGTTTAATTCCAGATAATCAAATATCTCACTCGTCTGAGCTGTACAAACCTGGTCCCCCGTCCCGTTAAGGATCACACGTCCTGAACCGGAGCCAAAGGTGGGACTGGCTGTATTATTGGTCCAATTTCCTCCTATGGTAAAGACATTTGCGTTGTTCATTTTATAGATATCACCAGAATCTATTGTGAAATTACCATGAATCTGGAGATTATTCTGAACAGGCACTTGAGCTGAATTTGAAGTGGCAATTGTCAAATTATTGAAATAGCTGGTTGAACTGGAGTCATACAGATACTGCGTCGTAGTACCTATTAATCTGACTGTACCTGCATTTAATGTATATGTACCACCATTGTTATTAAAAAATCCTTTTATATTCATTGTATGGCTTGATGGATGATTGAAAGCACTTCCTGTCTCAATGGAGAAGGTGCCATTCACAGTAAAATCCTGCGTAGACATTGCACTGACATAGAGTGCTGCAGGGCTAGTTTTTTTGGAATTCAGGTTAAAAAAATCAATGGGTTCATAGACACGCAGATTTGAATTAGTTGTTCCTATGAATTTTATATAACCATTCGTTAAATGCACATTGCATCCGGCCATGAAATCCATACTTCCACCGCAATTTATGATAGCGGAACTATTGGAAACTGTCAGATGAGACCCGTTCCCCCAAATCACGTCATCATTGAATGTAAGAACACTGGTGCTAGTACTTAATGAAACATCATCATAGATTTCTACATCTCCATTGATGGTTAAAGAAGAACTCGAAATAAACATGTTGCTTCCAGAATACAATTTTACAGTTCCCAGACAGTTTATCGTTGAGTTTCCTGATGTGTATGTCGTTAGTTCAGAGCCGTTTGTCATATTGATGTTGCCATTTACAGTAATAACATCTGTACCTATGCCAAAGCTCAAGCTTCCCTGTATATTCAGGTTGCCATTTACAGTTAGATTCACAGGATATATTGCCTTCCCTGCAGCTACTGTCAGATTATTACATGTACCCGAATTGATCAATGGACTGCGTACACAATTTGCAGGTATCACAACATCATCTGTTGCTGTTGGAACTCCGTTTTTCCAATTATAAGAAGACTCCCAACCTGAATTTATTGCGCCTGTCCATATCTTGGGCAAATTACTTTGAAGTTGGAAACTGATGGTTGAGCCTGCTTCGCTGATATTGGTTAATATCAAACCACCATCCGTAAGATCTTGTAAGTAGGGAGAGGGGGACGAATATTGATGAATCTCGGTTCTTCCCCTTTGTACTGAATAAGGTGCGTCCTGATGATTTCCCGGCGTAGAATTATCATTGCTGCCAGAACGATAGACCCAAATCTCATCCGGTGGTGATGCATTTCCGGTTCTGTCTGTATTAACTCTATAAACAATCAATCCTTCATTGGGAAGATAGGATTCAAATGGACCTTCTTTTTTTCTATATTCCACCACATAGTACTGGTTTGCCTGGTTTGAAGCAATTCGATAGGCAGAATAAGGTGAGTTGCATACAGGACTTAATGTGTAAGTACCTGGTGTTGAGATGAGAGGTGGTATCGAACACCACCCGCCGTATTTGTATTTCGTCCAGACAAGATGGGCCTGCTCAGGAAATTCTGTATTGCACATGATATCCCACTGTCCGGCAGGCATTACATTCGTAAGAGTATAATAATGATAAAGATCAGGAAATCCAAGTGTATGACTCATCTCGTGGCAACAAGTTGCCTGGCTGATATCACCAGATAATTCCAGATTATATGAAAAAACTCTTTTTCCATTCAGTTGAACATTATATGTGCCAAGTGTCCACATGTGAGGCCAAAGCAGGGAATTCCAAACACCAGAAGTTGCACCCTGTATGATAAAGCATACATTGTCCACATTACCGTCATTATCATGATCTATATTCAGTCCATCCGGGACATAATTCATGGTTTCAATGAAATTTATCGCATCTCTTAACAAGGTATGTTCACGAGTACCGGAATCCGTTGTATAGCCAATTGGATTGGTGGTTGCGTCATAAGCTAAATAATAATTCCTGGGATGTGAATCCTGGTAGGAATAAACATTCCCGTTTCCATAAGCTGGAGGATACAGGTAGGAACTGATAGTTAACTGGTTATTTGATTCTGCTGCAAAATATGCCTTCATCGATGTGGAGCCTGTGGAAGTGTTGTTAAATTCATCATTATAGGTAGAATAGCTTTTAGATGAAGGATAATCACTCTGATCGCTAAAGCGGATGAATACTATTATATTATTAATTTGCCCGGTATTTGCCACTCTGTCCCTTGTTTGGGGAGCTTGTCCTCTTCCTTCGGCAATCAGGCGGGTTCTTACAAGTTCCGGATCCTCACGCAATCCTTTTGTAAGTCCCAGTGATTTAGGATCAACCTTGCCTACCACATAATCAGATGCTTTCGAGCCATTACCATCGGGAATGGCATATACGTATCTTCCATTAGTATGGTTTTGTACGATCGTGTAATCATCTGAATCATGCAGCCTGTTGCTGAATTCATCACCAGATGCCAGGCAGTGGATAACAGTACCGTCAGGTTGTGTTATGGTTTGTGGAATATTAAATAGAAGTGCTGCAAAACAATACGAAGTAACAAACAAGAGGATAAATACAAATAAAGCACGAATCTGTCTCATCATCACCTTCCAGTTCAATTTTAATTTTTGAAACAAACCCTCCAGGGTGAAGCTAATAAGAAGAACAATTGTGCTTAAATATGTCAGAATATAAAAGCAACCATTATTAGGATATCCGGTTCATGCATGTCAAGAAAAAGATAATAAGAGGAAAGTGAAATATTAAAGCATCCTTGGATTCGGGTGTGATTCAGATGAATAATCTGAATATTCCTCTAAAAAAAACTTGTCAGAAAATTACGAATTTTGTCTTATCAAACATAATGAGAAGGTAATTTAGAATTATATAAGAACATTGGAGGTTATGGCAAATTTGCGAATATTATTAGATGGATTTTAAGGGAAGAATCTAATAATAGAACCATAATCAGATTTTCGGAGGTATCATAATGATTCAATTTATAGTTTCAATACAACCCTTTACCGCATTCTACTTAATAGGAATTTCGTATCTTCGTTGTGGCATCCTTGCGAAGGCATTTATCATCCCGACCTGATTGGTGAGCCAGGACTAAGTCTTTCATAACTCCTTAACATTCTGATTTTTATCTTTACCACTTCAAAACAAAGGAGTTCAAAATGAAAGTGAAAAACCCTTATGCCTTCCTTTCATTAAGCGGGAAGCATCCTATCACCGGCTTGATTCATTGTTACTATCAAAAGACAGGGAAAACAGTTGTTAGAAAACCTTCGAAATTCACACCTACGGAAAACAGTAGAAAATTCGCTAGGATTGGAAAGAATCTTCATTATTTATATTCTCAAGTTTCAGATGGGTATAATTCAAACTTAAAGAGGTATGCTCTGTATTCGAGGGAATACGGAACTACAAACTCGTATGCAATCTTCGCAAAACTCTTTTGGGATCTTCAAAAGCGTTATCCTGACATTAATCTTGAACAGATAACAATTGAAGAAATCAAGGACCATCCCTACCCAATACGCACATTATCAGAGGCTATGGAATCCGGACTTCTTATGAAACTGAGATATAACTTTACGGAGGAAGTAATTTAAGTGTACCTTAACATCAACATAATTGATTAGAAGTAAATACGAGGTTCATCAATAGTCAAAACTAAGGTCATCCAAACTTCGCCACGTTGGTTTGAAGTACATATCAAGTTGGATTGAGGTTGGTTTGAACTTGGAATAAATAATGGTATTCAATGAGTACCGAAGGAATCAGTAATGAAAGTCAAATTCCGACATGCTGTCAAAGCCTTTCACGGCAAATTCAAAACCGAAGGTCTTGTCTATTGCCGATACAATAATGGCGCACTCTATCTGACAAGGAAATACCCGTTCTATACACCCTCAGACCAGAATCACAAAATCGGAAATGCCGGTAGAAACCTGGGAAAACTTTTTCGCAATATAGCCGTTGAATATAAGAATGATTTGAAAACCTATGCTAAACTCTTGGTGAATTACACTGATCTATCAGAGAAATTGCCGGCTTCCTGTTATGTCCTCTTCACAAAAATGATGTACGGGTTACAGAAAAAAGTGCCTGAGATAGACCTGTCAACACTCACCTTAGATGATATCCTCAATAACGAATATCCTGTCAGGAATGTGGTGGAAGCCATGCAGAATGGCTTGCTGCCTGGTATCCCGGAAGCAATGATGCTGACGAATAAGATATGAAAAGTAGGGGCAGACCCACTAGTCTGCCCAAAATTTTCTTCAAGATCAATATTTATCATAATGCTACTAAGTCTCTAAACTTGGTCTGATGAGTTAAATTAAACTGCTCCGAGCTTTATTATCTAACAAACCAACCATAGAGTTTCTGATATTGATCTAATGCATATTTGTCAGTCATTCCTCCAATATAGTCACAGATTGTACGGATCAAAGTACTTCTATAGCCATGTATGTCAGATTTCTCATAAACTCTTAATATCTTTTGCATCTCAATTCTTAACCAGCCACAGCTTTGCGAAAGATCGACTTTCGGACTTCTATAAAGTATATCAAAATGCTCTTTAGCAAGGTTTCTGTTAAACAAAATTACCCCGTAATTTGACATTTGGGTTGGTTCAGACAGGTAAGCTTTAAATAGCTTTTTAATGATATATTTTGCCTTACCATCCATTTCCTGTACATTAGCAGAATGAAGTATGGAATTTTTAACAAATTCTCTTAGTTGTTCGTCACATTTTAAGTATTTGTATGGTAGATTAATATCACTTTGTACTTTCTTGAATGTGATTTCATAAACCATTTCTTGGATTTTCATCGGAGACTGCTTATAGTTAGATAGATGATATTTTTCTTTATAGCTCTTCAATTTTTTTTCAATATTACTGACGCATTCATCAATTACCATATTAAGAAAATACGTAGAAAACTGATGCGATGATGTCTTAACATTTTGATCTTGGCTGATAGTTTCAAGTTTACGAATTTTACTTTGTGTGAGTATATTGTAATAAATCCCTTTAAAGTGTTCAAAAAATCTTTTATTATCAACAATACGTAGATTTAAACAGTCTTCTATATCATGTTGTCGCTGTGCAAGTTCATCAGCTATTCTTACAACCATTCCTTCAAAACTAAAACCGTTAAGTGATGTTTCGTCATAATGGGTATTGTAGAAACTTAATGAATCAATATTTCTTTGATACAAACACCTAGGGTTCTGATGATGATTAAGTCTACAATCTTTCCCCAATTTACTTTCACATTTTTTCAATCGAGTGCTTGTATGGTTTAGAATCCCCCATACAGTATAATCTGTTAAATCCAAGCCATCGTATTCCTTATCAATTTGAGCGAGATATTTACATATTCTGAGACCTTGCCAATTATGTTTGAATCCTATCTCATTTTTATTCAGATTTAAATTGTAATCATGCAGATTTTCGCACCCACAAGATATATTGTGTAAGACTCGTTCCCCAACATGGCCAAATGGAGTATGCCCTAAGTCATGTCCTAAAGAAATTGCCTCAATCAAATCCATATTTAAACCTAATCGATAGCCGATGGATTTTGCTATTTGCATAACTTCCAAACTATGTGTTAATCTACTTCTTATATCATCATTAAATCCACTGACAATAACCTGAGTTTTCCCAGCTAATCTACGAAATTCTCTTGAATATAATATTCTATCCCTATCACGTTGGAAATTGCTTCTTTGTGTTTCTTCTAAACGGAAATCTCTTTTTGCTAGTTTGGGATTTGCAGCGAAAATAGATTCTTGCATAAGTTTACCCTCTAAGTTTTATCCTTGACACAATTTAGTCTTGTGTCAACTTAAGCTAACAAATTTAATCACAAGGTAAGGAGTGAACAATGGAAAAGTCAAAGCCACAGAAGAAAAATAACGACTTGGATTCCATTATCGACAAAATTTACCTCCGTGTTTATCAGAATATTGTGGGAGATGAAATCCCTGAACAAAATTCACACACAAAGAAAACTATCTCACATTCAAAAAAACAAGAAAAAAAAAGTTCTAGCAAATTAGCTCTACAAGCTAAATAAAAGCTTTTATTCTCTAAAACACCACTGCCTTATCACCCAGGTATTGTTTCAAATTCCATTTCTGGGTGGAATCCAGTGCTCTCTCAAGACAAATGAATACCTGGTCTGTTTGAGATTTCAATTTCTCGATTGTTCCCAATGTAATTGTATAATCCAGGCAAAGATAAGCTGACTTGTAACTATCTTTAATATACCAAATCTTATTCTCAGTAAATTCTTCTACCAGTTGGCGCTCATAATCCAGCATAAATCCATTTTTCAGAAGCACTTCATCGATAATCTCATTCTCGTTATATTGGAATGTTAGAGCATCTTCTTTATCACTGATATATTTTTCGAATATTTCGGTATTCTCTTCATCTGTTTTTTCGGGATCAGGTTCGAATTCATTGCGTGGGAAAAAGGATTTGGTCAGTTTATAGACTTTAAATCCATGCTTGGTTTTAGTTGTTGGTATATCAAGTTTACCTTCATCTTCTTTTTCATATTTCTCGATAACACTTTTGACTCGTTCTATGGTTATATCTGAAATCTTCTTAAAACCTGCTTTATAGGCTTCACTCTTTTCATCCGTAAGTTCTGGTAATTGAACAAGAATGTATTTGCGGTTTCCACCATCTTCTCGATTTAAATCCATAACAGCCTGTGCTGTTGTTCCTGATCCTGCAAAGAAATCTAGAATATACCCTTCATTTTCTATCAATCCTATACCAACTAAATAAGACATTAATTGTTTAGGTTTTGGATATTTAAAAATAATACCCATTTTTTCAATTTCTACTCTCATCAATTCAGTTGTTCCCATATTTCTTAAGACAGAAACAATATTACGTGCTTTTGAACGAAGCCTTTTATAATAGATAACCCCATTTAAAGATAAGTAAAAGCTAATTGCAGAGCCATCTTGTTCAATAATTGGATTGCAGTCATTCTCTATAAACTGCTTTAGTATATTCACATTCGCCCAACCACTATATACAATGCATTCATTCTCAAGTTTGTAATCTGCAATTAACATTTCATCTAATCTAATAGGATATTGAATTGAATATTTTTCCGTCATTTTTCTAGTGATATATCCTTGTTGATCAATATCTTGATAAAATACGGGATTAATCTCTGAAGCTTTGAAAGAAACTGATTCAATTTCACATGGAAAACCCTTAGGTAATGTTACCTTACTTGGTGGGTTCCCAGGTCCATTCTTAGTAATTGAGTTTTCTGCATAACCTTTCCATAGATTACTTAACTTCCTTGTATTTGGATCGATTTGGTATCCTAACTCTACATCTTTGCTATTTGTATAACATAAAATATACTCATGATTTATTTTTACTTGATATTGGTTGTCAGTATGTCCTTCAGTATTCCAAACAAAAGTAGCAACGTGATTTTTCTCACCGAAAACACCATCCATCATCAAACGTAATCTATGGACTTCGTTATCATCAATTGATACAAATAAAACTCCGCTATCACTGGTTAGTAGATCTTTCGAAACCAACAACCGTGAATACATCATGTTTAACCAATTTGAATGAAATCTTCCATCTGCTTCGGTGTTAGTATCAACTCTCACACCATTCTCAGTAGTGCCCGTTTGCTCCCAATAAGCATTTCTTGTATCTGTATAATTATCCAAATAAATCAGATCTTTACCAGTATTGTATGGTGGATCAATATAAATACATTTGATTTGCCCTCTATATGCTGATAATAAAAGTTTCACAACTTCAAGGCTCTCACCTTCGATAATGAGATTGCCATCTGAAAAGTTAGGATTTACAGTTCTTTGTTCATCGAATACTAATGCTGCTTTGGATGGAGTAAATGCAATGCGTTTCGCCTGTGCTTTCCCAAACCAGCGGAATTCGAATTTCTCAGTTTCAGATATGTTTTCCGATTCAGTAATGCTTTTTAATTCAGAGGGATTCAGCTTTCCCTCATCTGTGAATAAATCGGGATAAAGTTCTTTTATCTGTTGCAGTCTTTCTTTTCTTAAATCTGGCGTGGTTAGCATAGTACTCATCTTTGTTCCTTATCTTTTAAAATATCAGTTTCCAAAGAAATCTTTACTCATAGCATCCTGAAGTTTGCGGTACAGGGTGGGTTAACTGCCGCAAACCTCTACATACCACGAATAAAAGACTCATAGTCTTTGATTGGAGCTTTATACTTTATTTCTGTATCGATTTTTAGTGCCTTGAAATGCTTCATAGCACAGTTAATCTTCTGTCTTTCTGATTCAGTAAGAGCAATAGGGTCATTCAAATCGTTAGTGCCTTTTATCTCAATTACGAAATAGTATTCGTTTTCCTTTCCGGTTTTCAAAGCTTTCTTTTTGAGAACAATACCGAAGTCAGGATTATAATCACCTAGTGGAGTTGGTATTTTATAAAAGTCAGGAAGTTTCAGAAAACAAACAATATCAGAGTCTGAGTCAGCATTCTCTGCAAATCTCCTTTCCAGATCGCTATCGTAAACAATCTTATCGTATAAACACAGATTAGGAGTTTTCAGAATTCTATCTGTTGTACGAGTATATTCAGCTTGTAAACAATCAAAATCGTAGCTTTCGCCATTTTCAGTATATTGAAGAAGTCTAATCATCTCTCTAAGCTCAATGTTCCTGATACGTCTGATTGCCTCTTGGATAAACTTGGGAGGATTTCGGATAATTTGAACATAACTACTCAAGCCTTTAATAATCTTGAAAACAGCCTTATAGGATAATCTAGTATTTTCTGATATTTCTTCAACTATGTCTAAAGGGGCAAATCTAGCTTTCTGATCTGAAGGAGCATCTCCGTAATTATAATCGCTAATTCCACTTGGTTGAATATTCTTCAAACGATGTTTGGAAACCTGAATTTCATATGCTGCTATCTTGATATCTTCAAGTTCTTCAATCGCCTGGGCAATGATAGGTGCTTCATCAAGAACAACTGTATAATCTGTTTTTCTTGCAAGTCTCTTCCAGAATTCTCTAAAAGAAGCGCTTTTATATATAGCTTCATTTCGCTTAATCTTTTTTGCCGATACATCCTTCCCCTTTTCCCGATGTCGAATCTCAGCCCCTGCGGTATCTGTACCATAAATCTCAACAATTTCTGCATGATACTGTCGAACAAACGTTTCATATGTTTCATTTGGAATTATTGTCAATTGGTTGATCTCTTCGCCTTCTAGTACATCTTCCATATCATGAATTCGTTTTCCAGTTTGGTCGACACAAATACGTAAGCCTCTACCAATTTCCTGTCTTTTCTTGATTTCGCTGTAAGATTGATTCAGAGTAGCAATATTGAAAATATTCGGATTATCCCACCCTACTCCTAAGGCTGAATGAGAAAATATGAATTCTACCGGGTTACTGATAGTTAAAAGCTCATCTTTTGCTTTCAAAATAAGATCGAAAATAGCTTTATTCGATAACATTGAGCGTTCATTATCAGTATATTCATCCTTGCCTGTTTTAGCAAAGTAGTAACCCTGTACTAACTTTGCTTCGTCTTGTGAGGCATCACGTTGATATAATTCTTTAACTACTTTTTTGTATTGTTCTTCAAAAAGCAAACGCACAATACCATTGTCCAGGATGTAATTATCAACTTTATCAATGAATATGAGTGATAGACATTTTATACCAAAAGGCTCGAGTTTCATTTTCTTTTGAAAATGAGTGTAGATAAGCCAATAGAGCTGTTCACGGAATAGTAACTTATGATCTTTTGAGGATGCGTTCTCAATAATCTCGGTTCCGTTCTCAAATTCAACACGAAATAAACCATCTTTCATATGCTTATAGATTCGCTTAATTACATATGTTTTATAGCTCACATTCCCAGTTTTTATAGATAAATCATCGAGCACTTTGAGCCATGATGTTTCTTTAAATTCATATTGATTGCGAGTATCAATGTATGACCAGGCACGTAATTTAATTTGAGGGTTTGAACCTTTATCGGTTCTTACTGTGGCTATTTCAATCTTCAAAGTGGCTTCATCATTCTTTTCGGTTACATTGATCACTTCAATTTTCTTTACTAAACCCATTTTATAACTATGATACGGAGTTAAACGATAAATAAGATTCTTCATAACCTTATGTGTAGCTGAATACCGAATTGTGCATAAAGGATTAAATTTTGCCAGTCGTTGTTGTGTATTATCAGTATCCATTCCTTCCTGGGGTTCATCCATGATAACAATTGGACGTGTCTTTCCAATTGCATCGGTGAAACTCATATTATTAAATAGGTTTTCACGCTGTTCCTGATTTAATATTCTATCATCAGAATTGAAAGATTGGACTGTCATGATCATGATTTTAAGATTCTGATCCTGTACAAAGTCGTGAACTTTATTTATCTTTTTACTGTCATAATCAAAGCAAGTTGCCTTAACACGATATAATTCTTCAAGTTGCTCTCTAAAAGTATTATGTGAGCTTATTACACCCTCTTTAATAGCAATCGAAGGTACGAGTATGATAAATTTGCTGAATTGATATTCTTTAAATAAGGCATAGATAGTTTGCAGATAGACAAGCGTTTTCCCTGTTCCTGTTTCCATTTCCACACAGAAATCCATATCATCTGTTAGTTGGGCAATTTCGTTTGAAATACCATTTTCTTTAATTACTTTTTGTATGTTTTGAGAAATAGATTCAATATCCAAGTTCATATAATTGAAACGTATCTCTTCTGCATTCGCATTATCAAAAGTATTCTTGATTTGTCCTGAGAAAATACTTACTACTGAATTAATTGCTGTTTTTTGATAATCAAGCTGTTCTAATTTAAAATTCATATCCCTCACCCTGTTAGGAAGGTACAATTAATAATCACTTTGATAAATTAGAATGACATTTATCTTTGGCAAGGATTATTTTGGAACTTCACCCAGTTCTCTTCTTTAACACGTATCCCATTCTTCATGGCGGAGTATTTCACCGGTTTCCGCATCAATGATGAACGATGAACCGTCATAAGGTTCCACTGCCCAAACAAGTCTGTATTCATGTGTTATGGGATTTGTGTTTGTGTGTGAGATTAGGATAAATTTCAATTTGATATAACCAGCATCCCTGCCGTCTTCATAGTCTTCGTCTTCAGAACCTGGTTCTCGCTTGGGACACTGGAAGTAATCCTGTAATCCTGAGAGATTGGACAGTTCTGTCCAAACATAGTGTTTTCCTTCATCATTTACCGCGATCAGCCAGGCAGTCTGGGGTGAAAGCACACAATCGGGAAGTGGTTTTACGTCGAGAAAATCAGCATAGGAAACGGTATATGTTCCGGGATTTCCGCCATTATAAGAGATATATGCGGTTGTTTCATAGATAAAGGCTCCCGGCATGGCACTTACCTGGATTCCCTTATAATAAAGCTGCATAGACATTCGTAAATCTGAATATTGCTCGAAATTGGAATATCTGAAAGCGTAATCATGGTCTGTGACTCCATAAAGCTGCAGCAGATATCTTCCAATGACCATGCAGTTGCTCATCATGGAAACAGAATCAGTCGATGCCGGCAGGTTTAAAGTGCAGTCAAAGGCATTGATTCTTCTGTTTAGGCGATCAAACCGATAATTACGTGTAAAACCAAGCGGTTTGAAAACTCTTTCTATTTCCTTTTGCTGCTTTTGCATCAGGGCGATGCCTTCCTTATCTGTGGGCGGTGAATCCATATCACATTCAGGAATTTCAGAGACCAATCCCTTAATGGGGTCCAGCATTCTATCATTATTCAGGTCAATGCCATCATACACATGCCATGCAAGGTGCATCCCAGTAATGCCTTCCTTTTCAATATCGCCTATCACTGCCGTTTCCAATCTGGCATACAGGTGAAATCTTGCATCTGTATATACTTTGCCTGCCGGTATGCTTTGAATAGGAACATAGCTCTTGGTGAATGAATTTAGTCTCTCCTGATTATTCCTATTCAGATAGGAAAAAACGTAAGAATCAAATACATTTTGAGGAGACATTACAGAATCCGGGTAAACGATGGGTTGCTTGTAAAGGAATGACTCAAGGGAAAGAGAATTACGTATGATATCGTAGGAGGCGGTTAAACCAAAGATAGAGCTGCTGTAAATAGGCAGTGGATATCGGAATTCCTGCCTGTAAAAAGCTTTGTATTGCTTCCATGTATCCTCATTATCATGCTCATAAGAAGTTTGCGCATATTCAAACCTGACATCGTATCCCAATTGCCTGCAGAGTGTTTCGTAGTAAGGCACGTATGTATCAATCGCTTTTCGAAAGCATATGGAATCCTTGGCAGCATCTGCAGAAAGATGAATATCTTGAAAGCGAAATGTGTACATGTTTATGGATGATTCGCAGTTGCCTTTCAGACCTGCATCCCTGATGAATTGATTCGCAGCAGTGATAAGTTTAATTTTCTCCTTCCACTGTTTGGCTGTGTTTCCCAGTAGTTCGCCGTTACTGGCATCCAGTAAATCCTCTCCAGTCTTCCATTTCAGGGAAAAACCCTCAAATTTGTCGTTGGTTGAATCCGGGAACAGATTCAGTTGCATTTGAAACATGTCATCATAGATTCTCTGCATTTTATAAAATGTATGCAAGGTGTCTGTACCGGCATATTGCTTCTTAATTCCAGTCAATTCCGGATTTAGCCCTTTCTCATCATGTATAAAATCCAGTATTTTCTGTGCTGTTTTTCCTGAAATCACCGTATCGGGTATGCTAATCTGTTTCATATACAGGGTATTATAGACAGTATATAATGCGGTGTCTTTATGATATGTGATCAGCAGGTAATTGGGTTGATGCACTAATGAAAATCTCTTCCAGTATTGGATATACTGGCAGCTATTTACAGCTTTATCATAAGCGATCATTCGTAAATTGAACTTCGAACCATTCTTCTGGTAAATCGATAACAGGGCATTCTTGATCTGTTCTGCATTTTTCAATACATCAAGAGAGTCTTTCGGTACAGGAAATGCAAATTTACCTGTCAGTTTGGAGAAGATTCGGCCATCTGTAGTGATAGTACATTCTCCAATAAAACCAGTTTTTGCGCAGAAATCCCGATACAAAGGAGAAGTATTGGCAATGACAGGTTGATTGCCTGCCGATAAAGTCATGATAATAAACAGGAGAATTATCAATGGAATCAGTCTTATTTTCATTACGTTACCCCCCTGGATTCAGGTTAGGCAGTTTGTCTAAGCGGATTAATTTCGTCAATAAAAGGTAATCATAAATTTGATGTTTAGCTCCAACTCATTCTTTTCCAACAAGTAAGATAAAAATTGACAAATCAGCATATTCAGATTTAATGGATTCATACTAGGAGAAAATAGATGGTTAGTTTGCTGTTAATTAGAACAGATACAAGTGATATAAATGTATTCGAAAAGCATTTGTCTGAGAGGACAAATGCTTTTTTTGTTTAAGGAAGAAAAATGCAATTAGATAAACTGATTTCCCTTGCACTTGATGAAGATATCCATACCGGCGATATCTCTACTGAGTATCTCGAACTGACTCGCGGGAATATGGAAGCTTTCATGATCGCGAAAGCCGACGGAGTCATTGCCGGATTGCCGGTTATGGTGAAGGTATTCCATACTGTAGATCCCCATACCACTGTCGTTCTTTACAAGAAGGATGGAGATAAGGTAAAGCGGGGAGATGATATTGCCCGAATCGAGGGAAATGCTGGTTCAATCCTGCGTGCAGAACGAGTGGCATTGAACTTCCTCCAGCGTCTTAGCGGCATTGCCACTCTCACCAAGACCATGGTGGATGCGATTGAGGGTACAAATGCAAAAGTACTCGATACCCGAAAAACTACTCCCCTCCTACGTTCACTCGAGAAATATGCAGTCAGAATGGGTGGAGGATTTAATCATAGGTTTGGTCTATATGATATGATCATGCTAAAGGAAAATCATATCCGATCTGCAGGAGGGATCACTGCCGCAGTGCAGAGAGTGAAAAAGAATAATACAACTTATAAGATAGAAGTGGAAGTCACCAATCTGAAAGAATGTGAAGAAGCCTTCCAATGTGGAGTCGA
Source organism: Candidatus Cloacimonadota bacterium (assembly GCA_035402645.1). Taxonomy (GTDB): domain Bacteria; phylum Cloacimonadota; class Cloacimonadia; order Cloacimonadales; family DAONDQ01; genus DAONDQ01. Next base: position 55,085 of record DAONDQ010000006.1, read on the forward strand.
TCGTATCATGCTCGATAACATGAATCTCGAGGACATGAAGAAGGCTGTTGAACTCTATTCCGGTAAAGTCGAACTGGAAGCTTCGGGAAATGTAAAACCAGAGACCATACGTTCCATTGCGGAAACAGGTGTCGATTTCATTTCCAGCGGTGCACTCACCCATTCCTATCGTTCATTGGATATTAGCTTGTTATTCAAGGAGTCATAAATGCGAGAACAACTGAAAATACTTGTCCAAATGCAAGCATATGACGACCGGATCGGGGAAAAGGAAGAATTAAAGATCATCCTTCCCCAGCAATTACATGATCTGATCGCCAACGTTGAGACTGCGGAAAGTAAGGTTTCTGAATTGCAAAAGGCATTGGAAGAGAAGGTTCGTCAACAAAAGCAGACTGAAATCGATATCAAGACGAATACTGATCTCATGCGTAAATACCAGGCGCAATTAGCAGAAATCAAAACCAACAAGGAATACAAGGCTCTCAATGCAGAAGTTACCAATCTCGGAGCCAAAAATTCCGAATTCGAAACTCTAATCCTGAACTTCATGGAAGAAGAAGGCAATATCAAGAAGGATTTGAAAGTTGCCCAGGATGAGTTGCAAAAGGCAAAGAAGGAATTAGCAGACCGCGAAGGCGAATTGCGAAGTCAAATCGAAGAAGTCGATAAGATGATTGCCGATTACAAGGAAAAGCGCAATAACCTTGGTCGAAACCTTCCCATAGCACTCGGCGAGCGCTATATCCTGCTGATCAAGAATAAGAATCGGAAAGCCATTGTCTTCAATAACAATGGTACATGCAGCGGCTGCGGATTCCGTATTCGTCCCCAACTGATTCTTGAACTCGAGAAGCAGGCTCAAATGATTGCCTGTGAAAATTGCGGCAGAATCTTGGTTCATAGCCTGACCGATTTAACTTAAGAATTTGGAGTTCAAACTTCCTTCGAGATTGATTAAAGCTTAGTATTTTAAGGAAGTTTGGACTTCAAACCCAAATTCTACAAAGAATTAACATTGGGGTTGAACTCCAAATCTCCTATTTACTCTTTTCTTTGAGTATGGATTGGAAGGAGATTTGAAGTCCAACGTAATATTTTTGGTTCCGTCGAAGATCAAATGTCTGCTCCCTTCTTCGGAAGGGGGAGGAAAGTCCGAACACCACAGGGCAGGATACTTCCCAACAGGAAGTCCCGGAAACGGGAAGCTAGCTCCACAGAAACAAACCGCCCCGCACTTTTTTGAAGATTTGAAAGAGTCCTCAGGAAAGTGCGGAGTAAGGGTGAAATGGCAGTGTAAGAGACTACCGGGTATCCCGGTGACGGGGTATGCCAGGAAAGCCTTATCCGGTGCAATGCCAAATAGGAAAGCGGGGATTGCCCGTCCCATTGTGCTTTCGGGTAGGCAGCTTCAGCCGGCTGTTCGAAACAGTCCCTATTGGGAATCGTGAGATCCGGCGCAGAGGAATAGACATTACTCCGCTTATTAGGCGGAGAACAGAATTCGGCTTACGATCTTCGGGAACCTTTATTTGAGCATAAAAAAACCCTGCTTCACGGCAGGGTTTCTTTTTGTGAATCATGGTGGGTGATACGGGACTCGAACCTGTGACCCCTACGATGTGAACGTAGTGCTCTAACCAGCT
>DAONDQ010000007.1:0-12588 GCA_035402645.1 Candidatus Cloacimonadota bacterium
CTTGGTGATGATACTGCAAAAAGAAGAGGTAGGTTGAAACTGAATCCTCTTGTGCATATAGATCCGTTTGGAACTATCATTTTACCTCTTGTACTGTTCTTTCTGTTCAAATTCCCATTTGGTTGGGCAAAGCCAGTACCAATAAATCCTTATAATTTCAGGAACATGAAGCGTGACATGGGAATCACAGCCCTTGCGGGACCTTTATCCAATTTCACGATTGCCTTGTTGCTATCCATGATCATACGCTTGGTCATTAGTTCCATGCATTTAAGTGCTGCGAGTACCATTCCCGTCATCACTCAGTATCTCATGGCTATTATGACGCAATTGGTGATCATCAATCTCTATCTCTGCTTCTTCAATCTCATCCCATTCCCCCCGCTTGATGGTTCCAAGTTCTTCGGAGCCTTCCTGCCTGATTCGATTTATTACAAGTATGTTACGCAGGAAAGAATCGGGATGGCAATATTTGTTGGCTTGATACTTGCATCATCATTGTTGCACATCGATATTTTCGGTGGAATACTGAGTCCGATTGTAATGCACATATTTACATTCATGACGGGTCTGCAATAAAGAGTTTCAAGTCAAATGCATGAGGCAGATATAGCAGAACACGATTTCTGCTGGATACAATCCCATTAACGTGGGTGATACTTGATAATAAGTAAAAAATATAGATAAGTGGAGGCTAACATGGATCTCAAAGATCTGAAGCAACTCATTAATGACGAGGATATCCGGGCGATTGACCTGAAGTATATCGGACTGGATGGTAATTGGTATCATATTACATTCCCGGCAAGAAGGCTGGACTACGTAATGTCTCACGGTGTTTCCTTCGATGGCTCGAGCATACCCGGAATGAAATCAGTTGAGTCTGGTGATATGGTTCTGATGCCTGATCTGGATACTGTCCATCTGGATCCTCTGACAGAGTCCCCAACTGTCCGCATATTATGCTCTATTTGTGAAGCAGCATCCCGTGTAGGTGTGAAGAAAGACCCACGCAGTGTAGCTCACAGGGCGCATGAATATCTTCTTTCAACAGGTATTGCAGATACTTCCTTATGGATACCTGAATTGGAATTTCACCTTTTCAATACTGTGGAATACATAAATAATGAATATGAAGCAGGATTTAGCATCAGTTCTTCAGAAACAAAAGACTCCCTGCCTGAAGACATGGAAGATTCCAATGCACTCTCCCAGCAGCATAAGAAAGGATATCACATGGATGCACCTTTCGACAGGCATTATGAGCTTCGCCAGGAGATGGTGGAAATCATGGAAGAGTTGGGAATCAATATCCGTTATCATCATCATGAAGTTGGATTGTCTGCCCAGGAGGAAATTGAGACGGAACTGCTCAGTTTCCCCAAGATTTGCGATGATGTCATGATCATGAAGGACGTGATCCGCCGGCTGGCATTGAGAAATGGCTTGACTGCCACATTCATGCCTAAACCGGTTTATAACCAAGCAGGAAATGGAATGCACTTCCATATCATGCTGACAAAGAAAGGAAAGAATATATTCTACAAAAAAGGTGGATACGCGGATCTTTCTCAGGAAGCTTTGTGGTTCATCGGTGGAATCCTGAAACACGGAAGATCATTGGTGGCATTCACGAATCCGAGTACAAATTCCTTCAAGAGACTCCTACCCGGATTTGAAGCACCGGTGAAGCTGATATTCGGACTTGCCAATCGCAGTGCTGCCATCCGTATTCCCAAATACGTGACAACGCAGGAAAACAAAAGATTTGAATTCAGGACTGGAGATGGCACATGTAATCCGTATTTGGCAATGAGTGCCCTGCTGATGGCTGGTATTGATGGTATCAAGAAGAAGATAGACCCCACGAAATACAATTTTGGTCCGTTTGATGACAATATCTTCGAGTGGCCGGCTACGAAAAAAGCGAAGCTTGTCTCCATTCCCGAGAATCTGAAGGAAGCTCTGGAAGCATTGAAGGCAGATCATAAGTATCTTCTTGAAGGTGGAGTCTTCAATGAGGACATGATTGAGTCCCACATCGAAATGAAAATGAAGGAATACGATAAAGTGAATAGCAGACCGCATCCTTACGAGATGAATCTATATTATAATCTATAAGAATGGTTGCTTTCTGAAAATAGAAAAAATTATATTTAAAATATTTTATTGACATGAATAGAATATTCAGGTTTAAATAATTTAAATTGATTTGGAGTGATAGATGAACTTTCAGGATATCATCCTGACTTTGCAGACCTATTGGGCAAAACAAGGTTGCAATTTGATTCAGCCTTATGATGAAGAAATGGGTGCAGGCACATTCCACCCCGCGACTTTCTTTAATGCGCTGGGGAAGAAACCTGCTTCTGTTGCTTATGCGCAACCTTGTCGAAGACCCAAGGACGGCAGATACGGTGAGAATCCTAATCGTCTTCAACACTACTATCAGTTTCAAGTAATCATAAAACCCTCCCCGGACAATATACAGAATCTGTATCTGCAGAGTTTGGAAGCCATCGGTATTGAGATTAGTAAACATGATATCCGATTTGTGGAAGATGACTGGGAATCACCAACTTTAGGTGCCTGGGGTCTCGGTTGGGAAGTATGGCTGGACGGGATGGAAATATCCCAATTTACATATTTCCAGCAGGTTGGAGGGATCGATGTTTTTCCCGTTAGTGTCGAGTTGACTTATGGTTTGGAAAGACTCGCCATGTATATTCAAAATGTAGATGATTATAAGGATCTGAAGTGGAATGAAACCACCAGATATGGAAGTCTTTTTTTTAATAGAGAAGTAGAATACTCGAAATTCAATTTCGAATACGCAGATGTACAGCAATTGTTTCCATCATTTGCAGAATTGGAAAAGCAATGCTCCAATCTTGTAAATCAGAAACTTGTATATCCTGCCTATGATTATCTGCTGAAATGCTCGCATACTTTTAATCTTCTTGATGCAAGAGGCGTCATCAGTGTAACAGAACGTGCTGCCTATATTGGACGCATCAGGAAAATGGCAAAGGATTGTGCCATGCTGTATCTTGAATCTTACGAATCAGAAGAAGGACATGACCTATGATAACGAAATATGAAAACATGTGGAAAGAATTTGCCGGAATGATCTATGATGCCATGCCAAATAACGTTCTACAGATCGCAATCTACGACCCTCAGACAGAACGTGGTAGACTAGTCGTGATTGTTGAGGATTCCAATATTTCAAAATTGGTTACCCTTTCACCGATTGTACAGAAAATCGTGAAAAAAGAGCTCCATATTCCAATCATAATCAATAAGTTCTTTGTAGAGACTTCAACGGATAGTTTTCCTTTGGAATTCTTCAATATGCAAACATCCTACCGGAATGTATTTGTAAAAACAGATCTGTTAAAGCAACTCGAATTCAACAAATTTTACATTCGCCTGGAAATGGAACGTGAGGTAAAAAGACAGATCATACTGATTCGTCCACTCATTCTGCAAAATCTCGAACATGCGAAGTATTTACAGCATATCATTGGTATATCGACGCATGCCATGATCCAGGTATTGAAGGGTTTCCATTTCTTGATGAACAAGGAAGTTCCATTTTCCTATGAAGATCTGATCGAAACTTCGGAAAAACTCCTGAATGAAGAATTGCATATCATTAAACGCGGACTCAAAATCAACGAACAGCACCTGAACAAGGAAGAGTTGTTTGAATATTTGAATCAGCTCATCAATAAAATGATGTCTTTGATGTACATCACGGAAAAGTTCCCTATTGATGATGAAAGAAAGTAATGCACAAGGTCTTGAAGCCGAATTCCACTTTGACTTCTCTTCCCCTCTTTTATTTACTGCAATTCACAACGGTCATGAACTGAGAGATGAAGTAAAGGTTAATTGCGCTCTCAGCGATGAAGACAGATTACGGGAAGAAGACCCTCATACTTCCATTTTTACTGAAATTGGCACAAATCGAATCATTTTACATACCAGCCGTTTTGAAGTAGATTTGAATCGAAAACGAGAAAGAGCTGTATATTTGAAACCGGAGGATTGCTGGGGATTGACTCCACGGTTGGAAGAACCAAGCCAGGAATGGATCAGCAGAAGCCTGGATGATTATGACACCTTCTACCGCAGAACAGATGCTTTTCTGGACGAATTGATACGTACCCATGGAAAGGTCATCGTATATGATATCCATTCATACAATCACCATCGACAGGGGATAGAAGCCCCCTACGATGATCCTGAGCAAAACCCGGAGATAATTCTCGGCACTTCGAACATGGCTTTCACATGGATGCCGAAGATCGAACAGATGCAGGATAAGATCAGGAGTTACAACTGGTTCGGAAGAAGTCTGGATTGCAGAATGAACGTGAAATTCACCGGTGGGAATTTTGCACAGTGGATTCATCATCAATACAATGAAAACGCCTGTGTGATATCCATTGAATTCAAAAAAATATTCATGAACGAATGGACTGGCTCCGTCAATCATTCTTTGCTCAATGAGCTAAAAACTGTTCTGGCTACTACTCTATCAATCTGGTGATTTCTGTCACAACCATACGACTATCCTTTCAAATACATAATATATACAAGTCACGAAACTATATTGTTTCTAATACGATTTTAAGATTTGCTGTCAAAATAATTCAAGTATCACTGCTTGATAATGAGCTATCTTATTGATTATCATATCAATATACATCCAGACGGTTTATTCGACTTCGAATGATTCAATCTGTGTAAAATCAATTGGTGAATAAATACGCGTTCTTTTGTATGTGAATGAACGAGAAAATAATGATTGACAGGAAAATGTATTTCTGTTAAAAAGATAAAGTAATTTATAATTATGTCATTACAAGGTGCGTAATTAGATGAAGTTATTAGGCGGCTTTATCTACTAACCAAAAAGGATAGTAATTATGAACACCAAAGTATACGTTCTTCTTTTTCTTCTTTTCGCTTTTTCTACATTCATTTTTGCATCTTCCACAACAGATCACTTCCGTTCCAATGGTACCGGTACATGGTCGACAATTGGGATTTGGGAATCTTCCTCAGATAATCTGAACTGGAGTGCAGCCACCCTTTCTCCTACCAGTGCCGCTAACACTATTACCATCAGGAATGGCAATACTGTTTCAATCGGAGGAGCCGTTTCAATCGATCAGACTGTCATCGAAAACGGCGGGCAACTGAATGTTAGTTCAGGTATTACTTTGACCATTGCAAACGTAACAGGCACTGACTTGACTGTGAACGGCATATTAAGAAACAATGCAGGAACAATTACCACGACTGGTTCAGTTGTATTCGGGAGCACCGGTATATTTCAATTGAATCATACCACCACTGCCGGAGTCATCCCCACTGCAACCTGGAATTCGGGTTCAACATGCGAGATTGTTGGCTATACCACCAATACATCTGCACCAACAAACTTGGGACAATCCTTCAGTAATTTCACTTTTAATTGCCCTAACCTGAGTGCCAACTTCAGCGCTGGCGGTGCACTGACCACTGTGAACGGCAACCTCACCGTTGCCAGCACAGGTACTGGATCATTCAGATTAAAGGGTAATGGCGGTGTGACTGTAGCGATTGGCGGTGACTTGATTATAACCGGTGGTACTTTCAACATAAGCAGTGGTAATAGCACACTTGATATGAACCTGTCTGGCAATTTTACCATGTCGGGAGGCACCTTGACTGAATCCGGTGGAGGAACAAATAATATCAATTTTGCCGGAACGACAGCACAGATCATATCCATTACGAATTCACCTACGATCAATAATACAATAAACTTTGTCGTGAATAGCAGTGCCATTGCAGAATTTGAAAATGAAAACACAGTACTTGGCGGATCAACAGGCACATTCACAGCCAGCAGCGGTTCAACACTCATTATCAAGCACGCAAGCGGTATCACATCTTCAGGTACTACGGGTTGTATCCAGACATCCGGTACGAGAACATTCAATACAGGCGCCACTTACATATACCGCAGTTCAGTCGCACAGGTCCAGGGAAATGGCTTACCAACAACCGTGAATAATCTTACAATTGATAATGCAGCAGGAGTTACCATTACTGCTAATCATGCAGTTACAACACTTTGCTCAGTCACTTCGGGTTCAACCTTGAATGTGGGAACTTATGTCATCAGCGGTGGTACCTTCACTCTTAACAGTACAGCTACATTGGTTACAGCCAATACTGCGGGAATCACTGCCACAGGTGGTGGAGCTACAGGAAGTGTGCAATCTACTACACGTAATTTCAATACAGCAGCTAATTACACATATAACGGAACAGCCACGCAAGTAAGTGGAACAGGTTTCCCAAATTTATGTACAGGTACCCTCAAGGTTAATACGAACACCGGAATATCATTCTCTCTCAGTGCTGCCAGAACCATGAGTTCAGGTGGTGTTGTATATCTCGAGACCGGCATCTTTGCTGCAGGTACCAACCTTACCATGGGAACTGGCTCTTCCATTACAAGAGACAATGGCACTATAACCGGTACGATTCAGGGTAATAATGCTTATTCAGTCTTATATATCGGAGCTGGGAAAACTACCGGAAATGAACTTTCCGGTTTGGGTCTCGGAGATATCACAATCAACCTGAACAGTGGTCAAACATTGACTTTGGATAGAAGCATCACTGTCGATAACGGAGAAAACCTGAACTTCACCCAAGGGAGCCTTACCCTGGGTAATTTCAATATTATCATGAATGGTAATTACAGTTCTAATAACCTATTCATTTACAACGGTACAGGGGCACTTGGTGGTGGAAACCTAAGTAATCTTGCCAATATTCTTGTGACTGTAACAAGCCCTTCTTCCATCCCATCTGTTGTGAATACATTTGATGTTTCACCTGGGGTTGGTAATACCTTGACCCTTCCGGGAGATGTTACTACAACTATTCTTACGTTTACCAATGGCAGCCTTGGTTTTAATGGACATTCTGTAACCCTTGCAGACAGAGACTTCGCCTTTACCGGTACGAACAGCATGTCAGCATTGAGCGTTACTCTTGATCCTACGGCTCATACATATAATGGTTACACCAGTATTGCCCATGCCTGGCAAACCAACTCAACATTTACTGGAACACTTTCGGTTAATTTTCTTTATCCTTCTTCCATGTCATCTTCACCATATATGACATTGGTCAATCGTGATCATATGGTAGGTGAAAGTATTTGGCATTGGGTAGCCTTGCTGAGTTCAGCAATCACAGGTTCCTATCATTATATAACCTTGACGGGAATCACAACCCTGAATGGCAGTACAAAAGGTGATCTTGATTGGACAATAACTGAAACTGACCAGGAATTGCCTGTCGAACTTTCTTCATTTACTGCCACCTTAAGTCAGAATAATTTCGTGACTGTCCAGTGGATTACTCAATCGGAAACAAACGAGAGCGGTTTCAACATCTTCAGAAACAATGTGGATGATCTCTCGTCAGCAGTTATGGTCAATGCAAACCAAATTGCAGCCACCAATTCATCTGTTGAGCATACCTATTACTTCCGCGATCAGATTCAAACCAATGATGATTACTATTATTATTGGCTTCAGGACATCACTCATGGTGGTACGATTACCTATCATGGTCCGGTAGTGGTCAATCTGAGTAATAATGGTCACATCACACCACCCTATGATGTTCCGATCGTAACTGCTGTCATGAATGTTTATCCAAATCCGTTCAGCCAGGCAACCATGATTGATTTCGGGATTGCAAAGGCTGGAAATGCTGATCTTCGAATCTTTAATAACAGAGGACAACTAGTAAGGACACTTGTTTCTGAACATAAGAATGTGAATAATTATCATATCCTTTGGGATGGATACGATGAAAATGGCAGAATATGCGCTTCAGGTGTTTATATCATTGAATTGAAGTCTGGTAAGAACACTTCCATATATAAGACGATTCTGCTGAAATAGATACTAATTCGGATTTTTGATAAAGGCTATCGATACTCTTATTGATAGCCTTTTCCTTTTCCATGAAAAGCTACATGTATTCGATTGAACATCTGCTTTAATCGATATGCCATTTGTTTTGTCGGATTCATTCTTGCCAGCATATGATCAATAATATGTGACCAATCATAGGGTTCTTCTTCTTGGAAGAAGCCAATTGATCCCAATACATCCAGCATATATGATTTCGTATCCTGAAATTGCTTTTTATCCGCTATTTCTTCCACTTCATGCTTTTCATCAGCATTCTTGTATACTTCGTATGTCAGAATGGAAACTGCTTGAGCTAAATTGAGAGAAGGAAACTTGGGGTTTGCAGGAATGTAACATCTCATCTGACATAGTGCTGCTTCTTCATCAGTCAGACCCCACGTCTCACGCCCAAAAACCAGCCCTATTTTCAACGTTCGGTTCTTCTGGACATACGCGCCTGCCATTTCAGGGTTCATGTCCACAGGCTTCATTTTGCCCTTCCTGCGTGAAACTGCAATGGTCCTGTCCAAATCTGCTATGGCAGATTGTAAATCGGGAAATAACTCAGCGTTATCCAGAATATCTTCAGAATGGACAGCAAGGTAGAAATCGTTCTTTTGAGGGATAGAACCAACAATGCGAAGATGCGACAATTCAAAGTTATTCATGATTCGAGCCACTGCACCCACATTACCCTGATAGATTGGCTCAACAAGAATGATATATACGTGATTCATGGATTGATGTAAATACTGAGGATGTCTAATTTCTTCCAATGATCTGCTGAAGACGGGATCCCATTTGTGAAACATTAGGATTTGGATCTGCTTTCCATTCCTTGACTGTCTTCTGAGTCATGACAATAAAGTCCTGGGATTTATCTCTTCTGCTTCTCTGCACTAAAATGTTCGCAAGTTTCTTCATAGAGACCCAGATTGTCTTCACACGCTTTTCATCGGCATCGATCAGCCATTGTTTGATTGCGGGATAACACTGGTTCGGTCTGAGTCTACCAACTTGGGTAAGGATATGCGTGATCTTTTTCTGTACTTCAAGGCTGTCATCATCAATCAACTTACCGACAAAGCTCATGACATACTGTGGATCCTGACCGGCAATATTCTCCATACCGTGCATGGACAAAGCACGTTTCTTTTCATTATCAGATTCAGTCCATGAGGGCATGACTTCCTTCATTACATCCGAATTCCGTTTCCACATTTCAAAAGCTATGCTTTCAGCTTCCCAGGGAATGGTTTCAAATGTCTTATCCAGAATATCCAAAATCTTCCGTGGATTCTGGAGATTCTTGTAATAAAAATAGAATAGAGCTGTCGCCCTGATTCCATAGACTCGATGATCCAGCATTTCCATGCATATCTTGTCCATGGTTTCGGTATCATCGTAGGCTGCGAGTAACTTACCGAGAGCGTCCCGGATAAAGTAATTCGCAGTATTGGCAAGTGTCTGGATCTTTTTCTTAGCAAGATCGATTTTCCCGGTTTGAAGCTGTTTTAGAATTTTCCCTACAACAGATTCCAGTTCCTTAAAATCGTCCGGTTCAAGACGGCCAACTTCTTTCAGCATAGTTGTCTCCAAAAACTGAGTTTTCCAATTAGATTTGGTATGTTTCGTTTATAAGTAATAGCTTTCAGTGATTATTAGGGATCAAATGAATAAGCCTACTGTTATTTTAGTATGCAAAATCGCATCCATATGTATATAATTTATCGAGTTACATGAGTTCCTAAATCCCAAATCCATAAATTAGTCAAGCAGAAACTGAAATAATTCTTTAGGTATGCTTGATATTTTGATTCATGTCGTATCGAAAGAATCTACTGATGGATTCTTATCCCATTAAAATATATCGGAATTCAATGGTATTTATTTGACATAACTTTTGGAATTCCTAGGCAGCATTGTCATATGTTTTTGACATAGCGTCATATATAATAAAAACTTATAAAATCCAATCAATGAAATAAAGATTGACACTTTACCATTTTTGTATATCAGACTTCAGATATTGATTTTGAAGGAGTTATCATGCTGCCTTTTGGTTCAAATGATATCTTCCGTGAGTTTTTAGCCTATAACAACTCTATCTGGCCCATGCCTATCATTGGATATGCGCTTGGCTTGATCGCTGTAATCAGCATGAGCTATGAGAATAAGCTGTCAGATAGGATGATAGCACTTGTTTTAGGCTTCTTTTGGATGTGGATCGGAGTCATGCAGCAAATCACATTTTTCAGCCAGATCATTCCCTGGGCAAATCTCTTTGGAATTCTCTTCATCGTTCAGAGTTTTCTTATATTATGGTTTGGAGTCTTACTGAACCGATTGCAATTTCGGGTCACGTTTTCAGGATACAATCTGATCGGAATCATTTTCATCATATATTCTCTCGTGGCATACCCTCTTATCGGTTTCTTCACAGGACATGTGTATCCCTCTACGGCTGTGTTCGGGATTGCCGCAAGTCCGACAGCAATCTTTACTTTCGGAATGTTTCTTTTTACGGAAGATCAATTTCCAACACTTCTGTTATATATCCCACTGGTCTGGTCATTGTTGGGTTTTGCCACCTCAATGGCAACTGGAATGCATGAGGACTTCGCACTTTTTGTAGCTGGAATCAGTTGCTTCTGGCTTACTCTATTAAAAAACAGGAAAAATCATAACAAAAAAGAGTCTATGGAACATGACTTTGATTAATGAATAGGAATACCATATGCAGAAACAAATACTAATCGTGGATGATGAAAAGAATATTCGTCTAACCCTTCGCCGCAGTTTGGAAACACTCCATTTTGAAATCCAGGAAGCTCTTACCGGAGAAGAAGCCCTGGAAATGATCAATACTCAGCATTTCGACCTTGTACTATTGGATTTAAAGTTGCCGGGTATCAGTGGATTGGATGTGATACGGCAAGTCAGGAACACTGATAATCCTGTGAAGATCATCATCATTTCCGCACATGGTACGATCGAAGCGGCAGTTGAATCCATGAAACTCGGTGCATCTGACTTTATTGAAAAACCCTTTACACCTGATGAAATACGACAATTGGTACTGAAGCATATAGAAGAATGAAATGAAGTTCATATTTTCAAGAAAAAGCCTCAAGAACAAAATTCTCAGCGGCTTTCTCTTATCCCTTTTCCTGACTTTGATCGTACTTATCTCATCTTATCTCAATCTCAGGCATTTGGGAAAAGCCAGTGATGCAATCCTGAAACGGAATTACAACAGTATCCTGGCATCACAGAAAATGATAGATGCTGTTGATCAGCAGAACAATTCACTTCTTCGCTATATTGAAGATAAGCAATCGCAGACCGTACAGAATTACTTGGATCACCAGCGTATCTTTGAACAATGGATGCTCAAAGCCAATGAGAATATTACGGAGAAGGGTGAAAAGGAAATCTTGAATAATCTGTCTTCTGCATATACAAGCTATCTGGTGCAGGTTGATAAAATTCATGATATTTCATCACAATCTGTCGTTTATCAGCTTCAGTATTATAATAAAAAGATACTTCCATATTCAGAAAATGTAAAGACACAGTGTGCCAGGCTCAGTAAGATCAACCAGGATGCCATGTTTGCATTGAGTGATAACGCACGGACAATATCGCATCGCGCTATTGTCTCCTTATGGTTCATTGGATTGATAAGCATTTTACTTGGTATCATTTTCAGCATCACAATTGCCAATTACCTCATGAAACCGATCAAATCAATGCTCTCAGCAACAAAGGAGATTTCAGAAGGAAACTACGATACTGTTATTACATATCACTCTGAGGATGAGTTTGGTCACCTGACAAACCAGTTCAATGAAATGACTGCCAAGCTGAAAATGTACAATGACATGAACATCAAAGCCATTATGAGGGAAAAACAGAAGAATGATGCGATCATCCAGAATATCGATGACGGCATCATGGTGATCGATGAGGAATTCAAGTTGATCAATATCAACCAGAAGGCTGCCAAAGTTTTCCAGATCGATTCCTCAAATTCACTCAACAAGCATTTCCTCGAAATCATCAATAACCAGTATCTATTCAATCTCTTCAAGACAACTTTTGAAACCGGAAAGATCCCTGATTTTACGAATGATGATAACATCCTCGCTCTCGAATTGAATGGAAAGAAGAAGTACTACCAATTCCTCATCAATCCTGTACTCAAGGATAAGGATCAATGGTATGGACTGTTATTCCTGCTGCGTGATGTAACGAAACTCAAGGAAATTGACCAGCTCAAGAGCGAATTCGTCATGATTGTTTCCCATGAACTGAAAACACCGCTGACAAGCATTGCCATGAGCGTCGATCTTCTTCTCGAAAAGCCTGCAATCCATTCGAATCAAGAGGAATATGAACTCCTTTCCATCGCTCATGAAGAGGTGGTGAGATTAAAAGCACTGATCAGCGATATCCTCGATCTTTCAAAAATGGAATCCGGTAAGATCGAACTTGATTTTCAATCAGTCAGCATCCAGACCCTCTTCGAAAATGCTTCTCACATCTTTAATAGACAGACAGAAGAAAAAAACGTTCAATTCCTGAT
>DAONDQ010000007.1:12598-52909 GCA_035402645.1 Candidatus Cloacimonadota bacterium
AACCCCATGATATTCCCGACATCCGCGCAGATGTGAATAAGATCAATTGGGTCATTTCCAACCTCGTAGGGAATGCAATTCGATATGTCAAATCCGGAGACTCCATTACTTTGAGCGCAGAAAGAACCGGCTCATTCGTTACTTTCTCCGTTCATGATAGCGGACCTGGAATTCCCGAGGAATACCAGAACAAGATCTTCGACAAATTCGTTCGTATCAAACAGACTCAGGAAGGCGGTGGTACAGGCTTGGGTCTGGCAATTTGCAAAGAGATTGTCAGAGCTCATTCAGGCACGATTTGGGTGGAATCTGAAATCGGCAAGGGCAGTAATTTCCTTTTTACAATACCCATCATGGATAAATTTAACAAGATTTAGTGAGGCAAATTATGTCGAATAAAACGAAAATTCTCATTGTGGATGATGAAAAGAACATCCTGACCCTTCTCAAGAAGACACTCGATCATATGGATTATGATGTCAGTACAGCAGAAGATGGCAACAAAGCCCTAACTCACTTGCAAAAGGAAGATTACGATATTCTCTTTTTAGATTTGAATCTTCCGGATATCACTGGAATGGAAATACTGCAACGGCTTTCCAGGCAGCAACAAAAGCCTGATATCGTCATCATTACAGCTTTCGGCAATATCGACAATGCAGTCGAAGCCATGAAACTCGGTGCTGTTGATTTTATACAGAAACCATTCACACCGGATCAAATACGCTCAACCGTTCTGAAATTGATCGAAAGACGTAATTTTGCATTAAATGACACATCGAATTACGACCAGTCAATCGAAATGGCGAAGAAACTCATGAAGGATGGTCTTTACAAGCAAGCAGGTGATTATGCCCAGAAAGCCATCGACTTTATGCCTTCAAATCCCGAAGGATATAACTACCTTGGAGCCATCCTCGAAATCCGTGGTGATCTGAAGAATGCCATAGAAGCATACCAGACAGCATGTCACATCGATCCCAAATATGAACCTGCACGGAAAAACCTCGAGAGCATCACAAAATTACATCGAAATCGAGACATTGAACTTGATATGAGTAAATTGAAATAAAGGCACAATTATGAAGGAAAAGCTCTATATCATCATCGTTGGCTGCGGAAGATTAGGCTCCGCCATGGGCAACCATCTCAGCCTCAAGGGACACAGCATCGTCATGATCGATCTGAAAAGCGATGCTTTCCATAAATTGAATACGGAATTCAGCGGATTCAAGATGGAGGGCGATGCAACAGAATTCTCAGTCTTACAGCAGGCAAAAATCGAGAAAGCAGATATCCTGATGTCATTAACCGACGATGATAACATCAATATCATGGTGGCACAGATCGCTCAGAAATTCTTTGGAATCAAGAAAGTCATTGCCCGTATCGTTGATCCATTGAAGCAAACCATTTATGCTGACTTGGGACTGGATACGATCAGCCCCACACTCATCACCCAGGATTTTCTGCAAACCTGGATCACGAAAGGATAGGTGAGATCATGGAAATCATAATCATTGGAGACGATAGACTCAGTTATTACCTGGGGAAGACTTTCCTCGCCAAAGGGCACAGATTGAATATCATCAATCGAAATGCCGAGCATTGCTCTTACTTGGCAAAGAATCTGAAAGCTACGATCATCAACGGAGACGGCAGCGATCCCGATATCTTATACCAGGCGGGTGCGCATACTGCTGATGTTATCGTTGCAGCAACACCTTATGATCAGGATAATCTCGTGATCTGCCAGTTAAGCAAATCCTATTTTGAAATTCCGCAATCCCTGGCTATGGTCAATGACCCCGATAATATTGTTGTATTTGAGAAATTCGGTTTTAAGACCATTTCTCCAACTTTCATTGTCGGAGAGATCATCGATCAACTGGCTTCTTTCGACTCGATTACCCATCTTCTCCCTATTGGAGAGGGCAAGGTCAATATTACAGAGATCAAACTTACATCTGGTTGTCCTATCCTTGGGAAGCAGCTCAAGGATATCAATCTTCCGGAGCAAGCTCTTATTTCATGCATCTTCCGAAAGGATGATGCCCTGATCCCGAGAGGTTTAACGACACTGGAATTGAATGATAGAATCCTCGTGATCACGAAACCTGAAATTCAAAGCGATGTATTGCGTATATTTAGTGCAGATTAATCATGAAAAGAATCAATCAATATTTTGTTGAAAGATATGCATCCATAACAGCACACCTCAGTGTCATCCTGTTCTGCGGTGCATTTCTCTTACTCACACCCTTGCTGGTTATTCCATTCTATCCAAGAGAATGGATATATGCTATGCGATTCGTAGCTCCTGCTATTATACTTGGTATCATGGCTCTGTTTTTCTATCTGCTAAAAGGGAAACGAACCGTCGCTCCGCTGGATTTCGATGAAAGCGGTATTGTCGTGACCTTCGGCTGGATCATCGTCAGCATATTCTCGGCAATTCCCTTGATGACCATCAGCAAAATGAACTTTACACAGGCTGTTTTCGAATCCGTCAGCGGATTCACCACTACGGGATTGAGTGTGGTCAACTTCACCAATACACCGCAGATCATTTATATGTGGCGTGCCATCATGCAGTTTGCGGGTGGTGCAGGACTTGCCATCATCATGATCGCTGCACTTACGGGTGTCAGCGGTACAGGACTTTATTCCGCTGAAGGCAAAGGCTTGCAGATGAAGCCTCATGTCCGTGAATCAGCGAAAATCGTTCTCGCTCTATATTCCGGATATGCAATTCTCGGAATCATTGCCTATGTCATTGTCGGCATGAATGTATTCGATGCCATTATTCATTGCTTTGCTGCTATCTCAACTGGTGGATTTTCCAATTATGTAGATAACATAGGGCATTGGAATAATGTATATATTGAAGCGGTGTCGATTGTCCTGATGATCCTGGGAAACATCAATTTTGTAACTGCCTATCTTCTGGTACACGGAAAATGGAAAGCCGTATTGCATAATGGTGAGATCAAGGTCATGCTGGTCCTCATTCCGCTATGCTCTTTCCTTGTTTTCATGACCACGACTTCCATGATCTACCCGACTCTATCCAAGCAGATTCGTGTTGCGATCTTTGAAGTGGTGACAGCATTAACAACAACCGGTTTTTCAACCGTAAGCTATGTTCATTGGGCTGAGCCGGGGGTATTTATCCTGATACTCCTGATGCTGGTTGGTGGTGGAACCTGTTCAACGGCAGGCGGTATCAAGCAGATCCGTGTGTATCTCCTTTATAAATCTGTCCTGTGGCAGATCAAGAGAGCCCTGTATCCTGCGGGTGCTGTTCGGGAAAACCATATATGGGATGCTGAGCAAAAGGAGTATATCACAGATGAAAGAATGAAGCTGACAGGTAATTTTGTCGCCCTATATATGCTTTTGTTCTTTATAGGTTCTTTTATACTCATGGCTTATGGTTATTCCATCCGGGATTCCCTGTTCGAGTTTGCCTCTGCTATCGGTACGGTTGGAATCAGTTTGGGAGTCACTTCGACAACCACTCCGAAAGTACCCATGTGGGCTATGACTGCTGGGATGTTCATGGGCAGGTTGGAATTCTTTGTGATATTCTCCGGTATACTGAAATTCATTAAGGATCTTTACAGACTATTTGTATAATCGGTAAACATCAGTAAAATCCAAATAGAAAAGCGCGGCAGCAATCCGGATTTCTCTTTGAGGAGATAGCATGCATTCAAATACAGTCAATTACTTTCCAATTGACAAATATACTGCTGCAAATTTACTCACCGAACGTAATTTATGAGCGTAATATTGAGGTAAACATGAGATGTAAGCATTGCAATGAGAAAGTGAAGGATCATGATTTCTGGTGTGTTTTCTGTGGACACCCGACTGGTATTGTGAAAACATATTTATCTGCAAAGAACGCAATTCGGGAAGAATGGGATGCCTTTACATCCGCAAAGAATAAAAGCTACCTATTCGCCATCCTCGTTGCCCTGATTCTTCTGATTCTCGGTGGAGGAGCTTACTGGTTCAGTATCAACAACAGCCTGCTCCAGGTCAGCCCTTTCGTGAAGTACCTGCTGAATAATCTCGTTTTCCTTGTTGTTTTGCCTCTATTACTGACACCCTTCAATATTGCCGTGCAAAAGCCAAATGCAAACTGGTCGTTCGGTGACTATTTCCGTTCCCTGAAGGCGTACCCACGCTATTTCGTCTTTATTTTCCTTAATATCGTTTACTTCTTCATCCTGAAATACATCTGCCAGGGAGACCCCATTTTGCACCTTGTACGGCTTGTCATGGTCATGTACTGGATTGCCATTATACTACCCGCTCCACTCATTATGGAGGACCTGAAGCTGAATCCCTATAAAGCGATCGTAAAGGCTTATCATGTTGGTCGTGAGACACGCTGGCAGCTCTTCTTCCTGTGGTTTATGCTGATGGTGATCAATCTTGTTGCCATCATTCCGCTCGGACTGGGTTTATTGGTTACCCTGCCCCTGACCTATCGTGTCATCTATAGATACTATATGAAACTCGTTGAGTTTGAACTGATTCCGGAAGCTGCCACACCCAAGGAACTGAAGGTCAAGCAGGCATAAAAGACAAACCAGCAGTAAATACTCTTATCTTATAGTTTCGACAGTATGCTGCTTCTTTAGTAAATGTGATATCTCCATCCACTATGGGGTTATCTACAACACTCCATTTATATTACCTCTATTACCTTGCTATTATCTACAATACGGGTCTATTACGGTATCATTACGGTACTAATACGGTTTTTTACCGTATTAGTACCGTAATGATACCGTATTTATACAGCATTGCTCTCTGGTCGAGTGATAATGATTTTCAACTATATGGGGTATGATTTTTTTGATTATCGGATATGAAGTGCTGCCGAATAGGCTGTGGAAAAGGCTGCCTGGAGATTATAACCTCCGGTATCTGCATCGAGATCGAGTATCTCACCTGCAAAATACAAGTTTGGGGTAAGCTTGGACTCCATGGTCTTGGGATTGATTTCCTTCAAATCAACTCCCCCACGCGTGATGATCGCTTCATTCCAATCCCGATGTCCTGTAATGGGAATGCGGAAATCCTTGAGCCAGAGCCGAAGCTGTTTCCGTTCTTCGGAAGTGATTTGATTACATGGTTTGCTCGAATCGATCCGGGTCATTTCACAGCAAACAGGTATGAGTTTGGCAGGAAGCAAGGTATGAAGTATAGTATCAAGTTTGCTATTGGGAGCCGAACTGATCTCCCGTAAAAGGCGGGCATCCAACTGGTCATGCTCGAGCGCTGGTTTTAAATCGATGGAGAAGAAAACAGAAGGAACTAGCTCTCCCTTAATCCCATTTAATCTCCCCTCTCTTCCCAAGAGAGGGGTTCGGGGGTGAGTTACAAATGGGAGGGAGACCAGACTCTCTACAGCGCTACCACTCATAGAGAGAATGATTGGACCGCAAACAGTCGCATCCCGGAATTCCATTTCTCCAAAATCGGACATGCTCTTTTTATTATCGATATAAAGAGTAGCCCTCACATTCTTTAATTTCAAGCCTTCCACGGATGAAATCCACTTCTGATCGGTTTCAAGAGGGACAAGGGCAGGGAGAGGCTTGATCACCGTATGTCCGAATCTTTCTGCAATGGCATATCCATCTCCTGAGGACCCTGTTAGAGGATATGACTTACCGCCGCTGGCAATGATCAGGTTTCGGGTAATAGAGATCTCTTGATTATCTTTATCGCAATGAACTTCAAAAAGACCATCGTGGTTCTTTCGAACATCCTTGACGCGGCAATTTGTGTGAATCTCAACACCAACATTGATCGCCCATCTGACCAAGGCATCCGTCACTTCGACAGCACTGCCGGAGGCTGGAAAAACACGATTCCCTCTTTCTGCAGCCGTTTCCACACCCAAATTCTGAAAGAAATCAATCAATTCCTGTGTAAAAAACTGACTGAAGGATTGCCTGAGGAATTTCCCATTCTTCTCGAAATGTTTGATGAACTCAGGAATTGGAGTAATATTCGTGAGGTTGCAGCGTCCTTTCCCTGTGATGCGAAGCTTTCTGCCGGGGTGATTCATTCTTTCCAGGAGCAGGACTTTAAATCCTTGCATAGAAGCATTTCCTGCGGCAAAGAGACCTGCCGGACCACCGCCGATGACTACGAGGTCGTAGATCATAGAAAACTCCGTTTTCTATGACTATTTAAGATTGAAGATTGAAAATTGAAGATTGTTGTTCTTAACTCTCCTGTAACCAGTAACCGGTAACCTGTAACCTTCTGCCTCATACATCCTTCTTCAATTGGGTCTTTAGAAATTTGCGCACAGCCTTCCTGCCTTTACGCTTGAACCAGCGCTTGGCTTCGGTGTGTGCCTCATCAGGATGAGCAGGACGCTTTCTCTGGTACAGTGGTTGGGAGCTTTTCTTCATTTATTTTCTTCCACCCAGGTCCTGCCTTCCTGGTTGGTATACCAGGTACGTTTTTCGCCAGGATAACTGAAATGAGCAATATAAGAGCGAGAAGTGATTTCTATGACAGGTTTAGTGGGTTTCTTAATTTTTGGAGGAAATGTAAATTTTAGATCATGCCATGGATTTGGGTCGTATTTGCCATTTGCCAGATAGTATTCTTTTTCCTTGTAATAGACTTTTCGTAAATAATCTTTAACTTCGTCGTCATAACCCATAGTAATACGTACGGAAACACCTTCAGCCCGTAGATTTTGCCTGGAAAACTCAATATTTCCCCACATTTCAGGATAGTGCATGGCTACCAGTCCCTGGGGAGACCACACCCAATTGTCTTCAGGGAGCGGATTCCCCTTATCATCCTTACTCTTTACATACTGCCCGTCGATTACATCATGCTTCCATTCCACTCGAGAGAAGTTCATGCACCAGATATCACCATCCCTGGGAGGGTAATGATCTTCCAGCTGACCAATTGCCTTCCAGGGAATGGCTATTTCAACTGTCCATCCCTTGTCCCTATCGCTTGGATCGTTCAAGGTGCCATTCAGGTGTACGGCGGTCTTTAATCCCTGGATATCCCAGGAATCGAGGGCTACCTTATCTCCATCCCGGTATGATTTGAGCAGGAACAAGTCCCAGACGGTATTGAGGGCATTGATTTCGAGTTCATAATAATTATGGGTATCTCCATCCGGATCGATGAAGACTTCAAAGTCATTGTCATGGAAAATAACCGCATCTCTCTGTGTAAGAGTTGCCCAGAGATCAGGCTCTTCCATTTCAGCTGCTATGTAGAGATAATCATTATCCCAGAGCATCTTGGCTCGTGTTTCAAATCGGGGTTTAGGCATATCCTTAGAAACGATATCAACAAAAGGAGTAGTCCATGGGACTACATTCCAATCGATATCATCCAATCTCCCGTCAATCACTACAGGATCGAGTGGGCGATAACAAATATAACGTTGGTGCTTGAAAGGAATTTGGGGCACAGGAAATAGTGGAGCCTTCTCTGCTGCGCATATCGGCAGGATGGTCAGTAAAAGAAGAAGTACGTGCAAATAACGCATAATTTACTCCATTATAGGAAATTCGTGGCATAAGATTCCAATCTTATGGTGTTCTTTTTTGTGGCAGAAGATTCCAATCTTATGTTACCTTTCAGTAAGATCAGAATCTTACTCCACTGCATCCAGCAAATCCCGGATCGTGGTTTCTGCAAGGCAGACAGACGTATCTGCTGCTCCATAATATATCTTCACACTGCTGTTGGGCAACGCATATCCTTCTTCATCATATTCTTCAACGATCATTCCGGAAGGAAAGACCACATTGGGTACCTGCCCGACCAGTTCATACATTTCACGAGGTTCGAGGATATTGTATTTTCCGCGTACAAGCACTTTCTGGGGTTGTTCAAGGTCTAATAGAACAACTCCAGCCTGGTAAATATTGGTGCTGCCGAAGTGAGTGGCAACTCCATGATAGATGTGCAGCCAGCCTTCTTTTGTCCTGATTGGCGGGGGACCTGAACCAATGAGTTCATCCCAGTAATGGGGATTTCCCGCCATGACAGGTTCAATCATTTCCCAATTCAATAGATCTGGAGATTCAGACAGCCAGATGGCAGAACCTGATTTGGGTCCACCGGTCAATTGTACCTGGTTGGGTCTCTCAAGACGCAAGTACTTATCGTTCAATTTGCCAGGGAAGAGTACACCGTTCCGAGTGTCATCCCCAGAGGTGATTCCAAGAAACCTGAATTGGACAAAATCAGAAGTTTCTGCTATTCCCAGCTTGCAAACGCCTTTCATATCCATGGCAAACATAATGTAATAGCGGTCTTCAATCCTGGTGATGCGAGCATCATAGCAATGATATATCTTCTCCGTAACAGATTCAATACCATCCAAATGTACTGGTTCAGGTCTTACGTTAAAATGATAGCCATCACTGCTTTCTGCAATCATGAAGAAGGTTTCTCGTGCCCTGTTCTGGACCCGGAGCAGAAGGATATAGAGTTCTCCGTATTTGACAGCACCCGGATTGAACACGGATGTGACATCCACCAAATCAGGTGGGAGGTTGGGGATATCCTTCCTGGTCAGGATTGGGTTATGTGAATATCGAAGTAACATAATTAACTCCAACTAATAAAAAAACCAGAACTAACTCTCCCCTAACCCCTCTCTTTACAAAAGAGCGGGGAGACGGATTTTGATCTTTATACAAAAGAGGGGGCATATGCTCTGATCTATGCCCTGGTACCTGGCACCTTAACGAATATTATCTAATATTCGTTTCCATACCAATTCCGGGTTCGCCGGTCTGAGTGATGACATGTGCTTGCAGGCTTCAAAACCCCAGACGGAGATATTATTGATACCGTGCTCCCTCATGATGGTAAAGGCAATATCAATCTCAGATTCCCTGTTCTCGGGAACACGGAATGCCTGTATCCAGAGTTGTTCTTCCTTTCTGTATTTCAGGCAAAGAGAGCGTATTCTCTCAGCGTACCTGGAAACAAATTCCTCAACTGAGTATTTGGTTAGGTACCAATAGGGGTCGGTGCCGAACATATCAACATTGGGGAGTGATACAACCTTCTCCCAATCCATGACAAGGTCAGCATTGAATTCATCGGGCAGGAGGCAGACAGCATTCCTGATACCGACCTGGTGTGCATAGGTTGTCATGTCTTCAAGAAACGAGAGGACAGAATCCGCTCTGAATTGATTGATGTCCTGATTCATCTCAGTAGGCATTTCATAACCGAATTGACGGAAGAAGAGAGTCTGGCAATGAGGACAGCGACAAGTCCATAGGTTTTTCTGGTCAGGTCTTCCAAACCAGCGTGCAATATACCAGTGAGGTTCATCCCAGAGAATGTAATCGGCTTGCAGCTTTGCAGCACTGTCAATCCAAGCCTTCATATGTTCCCGAAAGAGAGGATTGTTCAAACAAACTGCCGGAGCCATTTCCCCACTATTCAATACCTGGTTCATTTCGGGATGCGTGGAAACGAGCTGCGAAAAGGCTTCACCACCGAAGATGCCACCCATACCCCAAGGATCGAGATGTACCTTTAATCCAAGTGAATGAGCGTCTTCCACGATCTCTTTCATGGTGGTTTCATAATAGGACCAATCATTTTCGCTATATGTATGAAGCACATATGTGAAGCCTTGTTCAGCCAAGTATTGCATATCCTGCTTTACATATCTGCGAATGCGGTTACCGAAATAGCTGACTCCATATTGCATGTTGTCTCCATTGTGGCATAAGATTCCAATCTTATGGTTTGGTTTGGAGTTCAAATCGCCTGACAAGAGTATTACATCATCAAAGTCAAAGGCGATGCGGACTTCAAACTTTTGATCAATTCTGAAGTCCGCACAGCCTATAACTTGTTTTTAATATTGTCTTTTTAGGCTGTTTGAACTCCAGAATTATATCAATCTAAAAGTACGTATTTCAAAGGGTTTGAAGTTCAGAGTCACGGTTCTCTTGCTATCGGAAACCTTCGATATCCGGTTTTCAAGCAGATCAGTCTCAATCATTTCCTTCCATTTCATATTGGGAGTGAAGTCGGTTGCGGCATTACCTCCCCTTGTCTCGTATAAACGAATGATAATGCCGTTCCCGTCTTCTGCGTGTTTAAGCGTTTCCATCTTGATGGATGGATTTGAAAGTTCAAAATAGGAAAATCTAAGTTTCTCAAAAGGCTTTGTCACTTTCTGCACAATTGGCATTGAATTAAGGTTATGAGCCATTTGAAGCACATCTGATGATTCGAGTGTTCCCGCGTGAGGATAATAAGCAAAGACAAACTGATGTTTTCCTCTATCAGCTTCCGGATCAGGGCTGTTCGGACTGCGCAGGAGATTGAGTTCCATAGTACTGCCATGTATAGCATAACCGTATTTACTGTCATTGAGCAAGGCAAGACCTCTATCTGCTTGGGAAAGGTCTGCAAATCGGTGCGCAGGAACTTCAAATTTTGCCTGTTCCCAGCTTGTGTTCAGGGAAGTGGAACGCTTCAGTGTACCATACTGAATCTCATAAGATGCATCAGATGCAAGCAGGTTGGTGTCAGCACAGACTCTTAGCATCTTTCTTTCTTCCTTCCAGTCTACATGGTTTTCTATCTTTATCAGTTTGGAATTCTCTTCCAGAGATATGTATTGGGTGATTGTGGACTTGCCAATCTTGAATTGCTGTTCTACACATACGTAGAAATCTGTTTGGATATATACTTTTCTACTTTCCAACATTGCCTGTTCAGGGGTTGTTTCATGATAGAAGTGATTGATATCCCAAGCTTCCCAATTGTTGGGAAGGTCTTCCCATAATTGCAGCAGATTTGCCTTACCTGAAAGCATTTCGTATCCCATTTCCTTGTCAAAGATGGAAGAAATGGTGCCATCTTCAGCAAATTGTACTCGTATAAGCTCATTCTCGAGGGTGTTGCCTTCCATACTGACTTGGATAGGAATACAGGAAGCACGCTTGGGAAGTGTATCCACGCGAATTGTCTCATAACCGGTAGGGGGAAGTGTGACTTTGCAGAGCATATTGCCATCGACGATCTCGCAGGGAATCTGGTTGCCTTCTGAGTTGATTGCCTGTCCTTCTCCAATGGGAAGAGTGACTACTTCCTGTCTTTGCCAGTTCAGGGTATTATAGATCATGAAATAGTGAATATCCGGAGAGCATTCATCTCCCTGGCAATTCCGTTCCAGCAGCTTCTCCTGCATGGATTCGAGCTTGGAGAGATTCTTCTCGAGTACCTGATGCGCTTCCTTATATACACGGTTGATCGAGGAACCCGGAAGGATATCATGGAATTGATGCAGAAGAGTATCTTTCCATATAGGTTCAAGTTGTTTGGTGATATCCTGGTTCAGCATCACTGATAATATCTCGATATCACGTAAGGCAAGCTCTGTCTTCCGATTCAGCTTCTTCATGTATGCCTGCGTGGTATATGTTCCACGATGAAGTTCAAGATATAACTCACCTACCCACTTTGGTAATCTTTTTCGTGGAATCTGAGCAATTTTCTCAAAGAATTCAGAGGCAAATGCAAAACGGAAACGAGGTACTCCCTCCAAGTCCTGCTGGCGCAAGCCAAATTCTATATGCTCGAGAGAGGGACCACCGCCACCATCACCAATGCCGTAAAGGTTGAGGAATTCATCTGAAATATCCGATTGAGAATACCGTTCTTCGGAGGCTATCATTTGGTTGGGGATATTGGCGAGGTTATAGTCGTTAGTCGGTAGAAAGTGCGTAAGAATGGATGTGCCGTCAATTCCCTGCCAATAGAAGGTGTGATGCGGGAACTCATTGAATTCATTCCAGGAGATCTTTTGAGTCATGAAGTAATCAACACCACTTTTCTTCAGAATCTGAGGCAGTGCAGCAGAATAACCGAATACATCAGGTAACCACAGGTTTCTTACATCCACACCGAATTCATCTTGATAGAATCGTTTTCCATAGAGGCATTGCCTGACAAGTGCCTCTCCGCCTGTGAGGTTCATATCAGCTTCGACCCACATGGCACCCTGGCATTCCCATTTCCCATCTTTGATGGATTGTTTGATTCTATCGTAAAGCTTTGGGTAATCTTCTTTCATCCACTGGTACAATTGCGGTTGAGAGGCACCGAATTTATATTCGGGGTATTCTTCCATCAACTTGAGTACGGTGGAGAAGGTCCTTCCACCTTTACGTTTGCTTTCACCGATATGCCAGAGCCATGCCAGGTCGATATGAGCATGTCCAATGGAATAAGCTGTCATGCTGCTTGCATTGGCTTTGCTTCTGAGCAGAGCCTTCGTGGTCTCAAGGCAATTGTCGATTCCATTGCCGTCTTGCCAGTCATTGCACACATTATTCAAAGCAGTGATGATCTTCCTTCTTCTCGGCTGCTTTTCAGGTAAAGCCTCTGCCAGTGACAGCAGAGTCCTGATATCAAAATCAAGCTTCCATATTTTTCTATCGATACAGGCAATCTCAGCCTGTTGCAGTCTGTAATCTTTCTGACCTGCACCAAACAACCCATTGGCAGCTGCTTCCACCAGCAGTTCCACATGTTCATTTCCCTTGGCAGGATTGAACAGCGGTACCCTGTTTTTTACAGCATTCGTCATCCAATCCACTTTATTGGTTAGCCCTATAAAAGGCGTACCATCCTTGAATACACAACCCTCACCCCCAACATCGATAAGTGCGACTACTTCCCTACCTTTGAATTCTGCAGGGATGTCTCCCGAGAACTTGAACCAGGCTGAATCCCATGTTTTTCCCCATTCGTCACCAACCTGTATTGGTTTGAATGTCTTCTTATCCAGGGTTTCAACTGGAATAGGCTCATTGGATTGAATGAATTGAGCATCCATCGTTCTCTTATTCGTATAAACGAGATGCTTCAGATTATCAGAAAAGCGATGAATTCTGGTTAAATACACTTTCTCAAATTGCATGAAAACCTCATTTCTTATGTAAAGTTTACTTTAGGAAACTTATTCAGGACCCTAAAGTGTCCTTTACTTTTCAGAGGGAACAACAATTCCCTTGATAATGATATTCTGGAAGAAAACAAACACAGCAAAGGTTGGTATTGCTGCAATGACCAGTGCCGCATAGCCGACTCCCGGACTACTATCCTGCATCAACTGATAAATATGCACCATCATTGTCCACATCTTTTGATCCTGGCAGACAATGAAGGCGAACATGAAGTTGCGATATGCATCGTTGAAAGCACCCAATGCAATCACAGCCATGATGGGTTTGGACAGGTTCATGGCAATCTGCCAGAATATCCTGAATTCTCCAGCACCATCGAGGGTTGCACTTTCAAACAATTCCCTGGGCAGCGAATCAAAGAAGCCTTTCAGCAGGAAGATGAAGTATCCATCTGCCGCAGCAGGTAGTATTAAAGCCCAGAATGTATTAAGCAGTCCGAGCTTCTTCAGCATAATGAAATTGGGAATTCCCATCACCATGGGTGGAAATGCCATCGTCAGCATCAGCACGAGCAATATCTTATATGTGGAGCGTAACTTGTACCTGCTCATGGCATAGGCAGCAAGCGGGTTCACGATAAGCGCAGTGAAGATGGCAAGCAGGCAGTAAATCAGTGTATTGATGATTGCCCTGCCATTGTAGAGCATGATATCAAGAACCTTCAGGTAATTCCGTTTGGTGAATTCCCAGAAGATATTCCTTTCATGATCAAGAAAGATGAAATTATCTATGATTCTCGGTTCGTAGGGAATATCCTCAAATGAAGAATAGGAAACATGATATGCCTTTCGAAGATTGTCTATGTTGTGATACTTATCTCTCAAGTACTTTTGCCAGTCAGTTTGTGCGGAAGATCTTACCGTTATGAACTGTCCCGGGACCTTCTGCCTTACGAATACCAGCCAGTCCATTCTGTAGTTTGCGTTTCCCGGCATGGAAGATGTGGGATAGACGTCGATTTCCTTCAGATAATCAGTCCCGTAAGCATGATTGAAAGCCTTGATATCCAGACTCCCATCAGGTGAAGGATGCAGCATCTTCTCGAATTCAATGAAGGCAGTCTGGGATGAAGTCATCACACCCAAATATCTGCCGTCAGCATGGTTCTTCACAAAGTCCAACCAATCATTTTGCAGATGTATATTATGTTCCGGCATGGTATTATACATTGGAATTTTGGTAAAAGAAGGGAACTGGTTTTCAAAGTACGCCTTATCGAGCCTGTCAATTGTACCGTATTTGTCTTTCAGCCAATCCCGATACGCAAATTCCATGCTCTTGATGTATAGTGCATCATCCGGGACAATATTCTCGATGAAGAATATCCAATCCACAAGCACCGCACCTGAATGCGGAAGAGCTTTTGGTATGGGAATCTCCTGGTAGGAAGCAAAGTGGGTATTGTATGTGGTGTTGAGCAGTTCGATGCTTCCATATTTCCCTTGCAGGTAGTTTCTGTACACTGGAGTTGCACTGTCATCAACACCGATATGATGTTCATTCAATACTTTTCTTACATAATGCACCCAATAAGGTCTCAATGCTCCTGTCGGTATCCTCCTGCTCAGGATGATGTCATCCCATGAGGAGTAATTTGTATCCAAAGCTTTGTTCAGTTTGGAGATATTATCCCCGAATTCCTGTATCAGTTCTGAATTGACGAAATTACCGTCAATGCTCACATAATCTCGCTGCCAAAGCGGAACGGTCTTTCGAAAATCCCCATATCCTTTCAACAAGCCAAGGTATTCTCCAGTGAAATTCCTGAAAAGAGGGTCACGTTCCTCGAGTTTCACTTCATCCCAGAGGGTTGCCTGGGCACCATATCGCTGGTTGAATTCTTCCAGGCTATTATGATTCTGTTTCTTCATGGCATTACGGAAAGCCCTTTCGTTTCGGGCGTAAACTCCCTTCCCGAACTGCTCCGCAACAAGGTAATTGTATACAGTATCCCTTTCCGGATACGAGGAAATGAAACGATTCCAGTCATCGTAGATGAGCCGATTGGGATTATCGGGAAATCTTACCTGCAGGAATGAGGGTATCCTTCCCCGATACTGGTCCATGAAGAAGGATGAATTCTCATTATATCTGGATTCGAGGAATTTCTTATAAAGAACAATCGGTTCATGGAAATACTTGGGCAGGATGCTGAATTCAGTTGAATCCACATTACTTTTGAAAGAAGAGGACAGCATGACGAGGAATGGATAGATCATGGTAACTGCACCGATGAGCAGTATCAAATGAATCGATACATGCAGGGAGCGACCCTTGAAGCTTCGTGATCCAACTTTACCAATGATTGGCATAACTAAATCCTGCTCTCTACGATTCCAATCGTGCTCTCTTCATCCCCCCTTGGGAAGGGGGGTAGGGAGGTCAGTTTTCTATCCATACTATTTGGTCGTGTCCACTGTGCGAAACTCCATTCTCGAGAGCATCCGCAGTTGAATGATGGTAAATCCGATCAGCATCATGCCAAGAATCCATGCCATTGCAGTGGCTATGCCGAAGTCAAGATAGAGATAGGCTTTCTGGAATATAAGAAGGTCAGCGACTTGTGTTGCATCGTTCGGTCCGCCAAAGGTCATGACAAGTATGAAGCCGGATTGCTGTGCCGCTGCAATAAAAGCTGCAATGAACTGGATGATCAGGAGTGGTTTCAGGCTGGGTATGACGATGAAGCGTATCTTTTGGAGAAATGATGCTCCGTCGATGTCTGCTGCTTCATAGGATTCATCGGATATTCCCTTCAGTGCTGCAAGGTATATCAGACAGCCCGGTCCAATACCGGCCCATATCGTCGGCAGGACGGTGCAGAGCATGGCGAGATGTTCGTTCTTCAGCCAAGCGCTTTTTCCCAAGTGAAGAGCTTGCAGTATTTGATTAAAACCTCCTACATCTGACGGATCGAATAGCAGTTTCCAGAGATATATGACGATGACACCGCTGATGACAGCCGGCAGATAATAGATGACTCGGTAAAAGATTTTTCCCCTCGAGACTTCCTGCAGCAGGATGGCAAGCACAACGGGTGGGAAGAATCCCAAGCCCAGCATCAAAGCCATGTAGTAAAATGATTTCAGGAGAGATGACCACCATACGGGATCGAACAGCACATCAGCAAAATTCTGCAAGCCGATGAATGTGGAGTGCCCCACAATCTTGTAATCCTCAAATGCCATGGCTGAACCCATGAACATGGGAACATACTTCCATAGTATGATAGACGCGAGTGCAGGAATTAGAAGCAACCAGGCGAACCAGTAACGATTCTGTTTCCCCACAGGTTGTTCAACCAATGATTTGGGTGTGAAGATTTGCCACATCCGCCAGAATGAATATGAAAACGCCAGGAGAATCAGCATGGCAACAATCAGGGCAATCCTGTTTCGTTTCATGCGTTCTGCTGGAGGGATATGTCCAATCATCTTCTGGTTTGTCGTTTGGACTGCTTTATCCAAAATCTTCTGCATGCGGGCATGCTTTTCAGCTTGTGTCTTGCCCAGTATTCCCCTATTTTCAAGTGAAATGATCTCATCCAGTGGTTTTGTCATGTATTCATAGACTTTCTGACAGTTATGTCCATAAGGTTCGGGCTTTCCACTCTGCAGTGCTTCTGTGAACGTGTCGATCCAGCCTTTGGGTGAATATTTCAGATAATCTGAATATCCGTATCTTTGCAGATACACCGGGTTCAACATCTTGCCATAACCTGCTTCGATCATGACCTTCATGCGTATCTGTCGTGCTTCTTCACTATCCCAGAACCAGATGAATTTCCAGGCGGCATCCCGTACCTGTTTCGGATCACGATGTCCAAGCCCGACATTGTTCGTGATCCCCGCCCCGGAGAAAATCCCCATCATGCGGCAGTTCAGTTCTGAGCCACGCAACCCAGTCGGACCTTTGGGCGGAGGTGCCACTCCATAAAGGTTCGGGTCAAGTGTACCACCGAGACTTTGCTCGGTCATATAGTTCATTCTGATGCCGATCTTGCCTTCTTCCCACATCTTTCCGTAATCACCTTCACGAATGGCAAAGCCTGTCTGTTCCTTCCCAGAAGGATCACGCCATTTTGTGGTTAGAAGCTTTAAATACAGATCCATCGCAGATAAAGCGGATTTATCGTTGAAGGTGGCATACCAGTCACCTGTTTTGGGATTTTGTTTTACAGCATCTCCACCGGCACTCCAGAGGTATGTGATCCAATCATAGGCTGCCTGTGAACCACCTGCAAGGAAGATACCATATGTTCCTTCGGATGGAATGGTCATGCGCTTGGCGTATTCAACCAGTTCATCCCAGTTTTCCGGTGGGTGATTTGGATCGAGTCCGGCTTTCTTGAACAGGTCCTTGCGGTACATCATGACGCGTACAAGTGTTTCGTAGGGAAGCATCCAGACATGCTCGGGACTATCACCCTTCTTGCGCTTGATTACCTGCCATACGGGCTTTTCCACCCTCAAATCAATTGCTTGCGCATCCTGTTGACCCAGATATTCATCCAGTGGATACAGGAAATTGTTTTGGATATAGGTATCGGATTGGCGGAAGTTCACATAGATGACGTCTGGAGAGACACCTCCCGCTATTGCCATGAGCGGACCTATATCGAGGTCGAGGTTTTCTATTTTCAATCCTGAGAAGGAGCGGAGTTCAATATTGGGATATTTCTTTTGAAAGGCTTCAAGAACTGCCAGGTTGGCTTTTGTGAAACTGGTTGCATTGCGTGGGTCGGGAAATTCGAAGATCTTGAGTACGATCTTTTCGGAAGCAGAAAGCATGGATGCAAAGCACAACAAGAGAACAGCTGATAGTATCCTATACCAATACCGCATCCAAACTCCTTTTCAAGCAAGTCAAAATCAATGGAAATGCAAAGGAATCGAGTTCACTTGTAAAGGAATATTTCTTAATTAAAGAATTAATAGGATATTAGGAAAAACCGCAAGCCTAAAAAACAAAAGTTGCTTTCAAGTAAGGAACTAAGAGCAAATCCCCTGAATCTCCGGATAAAGGCCTGAAACCACCCAAATCCCAACTGGTGGATTTCCCATTGAAACGTACCCCAAGACTTAATAAGCCTGTGTAATTATCTTTTAAAGCCTCAGTTGTTGTGGTAAATTCTGCTATAAAATTAACACGTTCTGACATGGAAGTAGTCACACCACCCATTAAAACGGCAGAAGAGATCTTATCATGCAAGTTCGAACCAAACGCAACCGCGGCATGAGCACTGCGTTCTGGTGTCCCATAACTTACAACGTCTCCAAAACTGATTGCCCGAATGGCGGAATCGGGTGTAAAGGAGAACCAGCCCGCCGATTGTACCTTGCCCTTCCGAAAGAAATTCTGCTTCATTCCGACTGTTAATGTCCTCAACGCATCCTTAGTAACCGGAAAAACAGATACGGCACTCAAATGCAGATGGTCTGTCGCCGCATAGCTGTATTGGAGGACCAGCACTTCATAATCCGTCAATGCGCTGGTTCCTTTAGGCATCGTATAGGCTGTGGGCATAAATAACAGACTTTGGTCTGCGGCATAGGTAGTATTTCCAGAATCTTGGGCAAAAATAATGATAGAAGATAATACAAAAAAAGTTACAAGCAGAACTTTCCGCATAGGACCTCCTTAATATAACTAATAACTATACTTTTTGAATTATCTATGTCAATGAATAAATTTATGGCTTGGTCATGATTCTATGTTGACTTGTTCGCACTTTTGAAAGAATCAGACTCTATCGAAATCGTCAATTGCCAAGTATCCCCTTTTATACTTCTTAATTAGATAAACTGGATAGTGGAGAATGCAGTGAATGGAACTTTTCTTGTAAATGAACAGACGTGAATTTAGATTAAGTAATCAACTTATGATGTTTTTGATTGACCAAATTAAAATAGCATGAAGAGTAACGAAAAAAATGGAGGAATTTATGATTATAACAACGACTCCTAATATTGAAGGACATCCCATTCAGGAATATTTTGGTGTAGTAACCGGTGAAGCTATTATGGGAGCGAATATCGTGCGAGATATTTTTGCATCCATTACAGATATTGTTGGGGGAAGAAGCGGCGCTTATGAGGAAAAACTCCAGCAGGGCAGGACTGTTGCCATCAATGAGATGATGTCAAATGCCCGTTGCATGGGTGCGAATGCCATTGTCGGTGTTGACATCGATTATGAAGTAGTCCGTGAAGGTATGCTGATGGTTGCAGTTTCCGGAACTGCTGTTCGCATATAATCTGCAAAGTTGTTAGGGAGGGAAAATCCCATGCGTGATGCAGCATGGGTATTTGGTAATGTTTGGGGAAGAAAATAACGGATAAATATTTTATTTGGCGATATAACTTCTTGACACTTAAATTATATATGCTAATAAAAGCATTGACAAGGAGGTGTCATGAAGACAATCTATGCCATCTTTGCCTTAATCGGTATTGTTCTTCCTTACTACTACTTCCTGAATTTTGTCAACCAATACGGATTTCACTTGAAACTCATGTATCATTTCATGTTTGGTAACAGAGTTTCCGGTTTTCTATCCGCTGCCCTTATCTTTGCTTCCCTCATGGTTTGGGTATTCATCCTGGCGGATATGCGAAAAAAAGTCGTTAAGTTATGGTGGATTGCCTTTATCGGCAACCTGATTTTCAGTGCATCTTTCGGATTGCCCTTTTATTTATTCCTGAAGGAGTATGGCAAAGAAAATTGATGCATTGTTTTCCAAGCTTAATGGGCGACGAATAGTCGCCCCTTTTTTTACTTTGAGTTCAAACATCCTTTGATAATATAGATAATATGTGAACTAATTGGATGTGCCGACTTCAAGCTCTTAGTTGTTGATCTTGGGGGTTAAAGTCCGAAATGTTTATCAAATTACTTGTTGAATATTCCATCTTGGTATATTGAGTGTAAAAATGTAATCCCGAAAGTGATGAAACTTTTTAGCCCATAGCGTGAGCTATGGGTAGGATAAATAAAAGATAGTGAACCCCTTGTGGGCGACACATGTTATAATGGTTTGTGCTACCCTTACAGGGTTCTGAGGTATTATCGGGGCATGAACCCATAGCTTACGCTATGGGCTAAATTCTATCACCATTGCATGGTGAAAACAGAGGAAATGCTTATGAAGAACATGGCTGTAATTTTTGTTTTATTAGGTTGTTCTCTTTCGCTCTTATCACATAGTGGGGTTGCACAAAACTATGATAATTCTCAGGAGCATCCTCCAATTGAGCATCTATATTCTCCAGCAGAAAGAGATTCCATATTTGCATTTCTTATTGGAGATTGGCTTGATAAGAATTATTACGATGAGTTAATTAGAACTAAATCCCCCATGAAAGCGCTTAAGAAAAGTTCTCCATTAGGTTATCTTAAGATAAGTAAAGACGAAGAAGATAATAATGCTTTTAATGTCAATATGGAGGAAGATTTTCATCAGAGTGCATTCGCACACTTCTTAATGGAGAAAAATGATTCTTTGAAATTTGAATCTAATAGTAACTTAAATGGATATTACAGTATCAGAATGTATAAATCTCAGCCAGCTATGATTTATTTTTATGACCATTTTTACAAAAAAGAAGTCAAATACATCAAATGCCCTCCTCTTACAACCTTTATCAATGCTCTCCTGTTAGCTGGAACCTATACACATGAAAGATTTTCTCCTGATAACAAAGTCATTTGCAAGCCTGATGGATCAATTGAGGGTTTAGGAAATTTGAAGAGTTATGAAATAGGTCTTGATATTTTCCTCGGAGATAATGATGCATTCTCAACATATATTAATAACGAGATAGCTTGGTTTATATACGTGATAAAAGGGGAGAATCTATATCTCTATAATGGTGTATGGACTTCTGAAACCAACATTGATAAAGGCAAACTCCTCTACAAGCTAACCAAAGTAAAATAACGTGATATATCCTGTACTATTTGTACACAGTTTCCGTCATTTAGACCGGTCTAAATGACAGTTGGAGTTATCAGAAATGTATTGAAAACAAGGAGTATGTGATTAATGAAAAACATATTCGTATTCATTATTCTACTTTTAGGGTGCAATATATTCGCAGTGGACCAACAAATTATTGACACATATAATAGCTGCTCATTTAAGCATAAACCTGTTGTTAATCAATATACATCTTCTGAAAGAGATTCGGTTAAATCGTTTCTGGAGGGTGAATGGCTGGAAAAGACTTATTATGATGAATTAGTTAAAACAAAATCACCTTTGAAAGCTCTAAAGAATAGTACTTCATATGAGTACATCCTATTCTTTACTGATAGAAAAGATGATAATGTTTTAGGTATCATAATGTTAGATGGCTTTCATCTGAGTAATTATGGACAATTAGTAATAGAAAAAATGAACAAAGAACATACTTTCTTTTTTGATAACAATGGTTCAGGAGTTACAATAATTGGGAATGGGGAATTGAAATATCAAAATATCTCATATATAAAATGCACTCCTTTAGAATCTGTTCTAAATTCAATTATAATAGCAGGTACTTATGTGAATCAGAGCGACAGTACCATTGGGAAAGTAAAATTCAATGTTGATGGTACATTTGAAGGATTTGGTGAAAAAACTACTTATGAAATCAATACCGATCCATTTACAGGAGACAGTGATATCATAATTATGGGTAACGGAAATGATTATGCATTTGAAGTTTCGAAAAATTGCTTATATCTTTATGAAGCGAAAGATCTTGAGAATAGTCCAAGTTTGATAAAAGGCAAGCTCGTATGCAAACTGACGAAGGAACGATGAATACCTACATTGCTCTTCTCCGCGGTATCAATGTCGGCGGACATAACAAGATAACGATGGAAGAATTGCGTTTAGCCTGCAGAAAGGTAGGCTGGGAGAATGTGAAGACCTATATCAATAGCGGGAATGTCGTTTTTCAAACAAAGACAACTGATCAGAAAGTACTTGCAGACAACCTTATGATCCAATTGCAACGATATTTCAAGTTGCTCATACCGGTATTGATCCTTGAATATTCAGAACTAACGGACATGGTCAGTCACAATCCTTTCATCATTGAACGAAACATGAATATTGACCATTTGTATCTGACATTGATGAAGAAAGAACCTGAACCTGGAATCAGAGAATCCATTCCCCATGACCAGTTTCTTCCTGATGAATTTGTGATACGCGGAAGAGCGATCTATCTTTTTCTGCCGAATGGTGTTACGTATGCAAATCTACAAATTCCCTTCTTTGAAAAGAAGTTTGGTACATTGACAACAACCAGGAATTGGAAAACAATCGGAAAGTTGATGGAAATGGCTATGCTCCTTTGAAGTCCAACGTATTTCATACTTGACAAACTCAAGAACAAATTAAAAGCTAATCTCATTATTAATAATATAATACATATAGTCTTTTACACGTATGTGTAGAAAGATGTAAAGGAGTTGCATGATGTCCGATTTGAAACAATTCGTAGAATCAAAAAGACTGGCAGCCAAAGACAATTATCTGGTCTTGCTATCTCAAGTCCAAAGAGTCATGGAAGAATACTCGGGGAAATGTGCGAACTGTGACCCGACAGGTACTTTCATCCTTGATTGCGCAAACCTGATCCTCACACTCGGTGCCATCGAGGATACTCTTACTCATGATTACTATATGCAGGAATCCCTTGAATCAATAAGTCAGAAGAGCGGGTTCTTCTTCAGGGAAGTCATGCCTGAAAATTACGCCACCAGCTATGCGAATCCGGCATATGCTGTCCAGGTCTTCGGTAATGAGAAAGGGCAATTGCTATCCTTCCTGTATGTAATGCTCAGGCAGATGCATACGAATGTGTACCAGAAGGCATATCATAAGATCGTCAAGCAATTGAAAGTGTTTTTGGATGCGGTGGAAATCATCAAAAAGGAAAACTGGGATTATGAACAAGCCAGAAATGTAATCATAGCAATCAATGTGGAAGATCTTGAAAACACTTTTGCAGAGAATATATGGATGAGATTCGGCGCAGATTTCGATTTTTATAAGAATATCGCCGAAACCAGTGACCTGTCCGATTTGCGTTATCTCTATCGTTATGGTGTCTATATAACAGAAAATGAGATCAAGATGGCAAAGTTTATGGCTTCCTATCCCGCAGAAAAGCTTGAAAACCTGGCAAAGGTCATAGTACAGGCATTTGTGGATGGATTTGTTGGAGGCAATCGCAACCTGGCATCCAAGAAGACAGTCACGCTGATGATGAGCGTTGGTCAGGAGAGGCTGATGCGCCTTGTGATGAAGGGATTAAGGGAAAGGAATCTTGAACCCCTGATGAGCATAGTGCAGTCATCCCCGGTGAATAAGCAGTATACATATGATCATCGTTTTGATACAGCATTGTATTATACAGAGGAGTTTGCCAATACTTTCCTGAAAGATTATAAGCATGCTCTTGAAAGAACAAAGGAACTTTTATCTGCCACGGCAGGCCCCATATATGTTGAAACCTTCGGTGAGATTCCCTTCTCTCCGGAGAACAAGAAGGAATGCCTGACACTGTCTGAAGAGCAGTTGAAATTAAATCGTGAAACGAATAATAAAATGAACCAGGCATTCTACTCCTATTACAAGCGAGACGAAGCAAGTTTTTCCATTATTTCCTTCCCTTCTCCTGAAATTGGAGAGAATTTCGAGGAATTGTTCGCAGAGACAGTCAAAATCAACACATTGGACAGCAAACTCTATGCCAGTATCCAACAGAAGATCATTGAAGGGCTTGATCAGGCAGAATATGTGCATGTAAAAGGAAAAGCGGGGAACGAGACCGATATCATGGTCAAGATGCATGAGATCAAGGATCCTGCGCATGAAACCAATTTCGAGAATTGCGTTGCCGATGTGAATGTGCCCGTGGGCGAAGTCTTTACTTCTCCACTTCTTACAGGTACAAATGGAGTTCTGCATGTTGAAGACACGTACCTGCACGGACTTCGCTATAATAATGTCAAACTGACATTCAAGGACGGCATGGTTGTCGATTATTCCTGCAAGAACTTCGATAATGAAGCCGACAGCAGGAAATTTATCGAGGAGAATTTGCTCTTCCCGCACAAGACACTGCCGATTGGAGAATTCGCCATTGGAACAAACACACTTGCTTATGTGTTCGCAAAGAAGTATAATATCATGCATCTGCTTCCCATTCTCATCACTGAAAAGATGGGACCACACTTTGCTGTGGGTGATACCTGCTTCTCTTGGGAAGAAGATTCAGACCATATAGACCATTTGACCGGCAAGAAACTGATCGCTGTGGAAAATGAAAAAACGAGATTGAGAAAGACAAACCCGATGCAGGCATATACACAATGCCATACAGATATTACGCTCCCCTATGAGGGTCTGGATACGATTTCAGCCATCAGGAAGGACGGAACGAGAATTGATGTGATTCGTGATGGAAGATTCTGCATCCCCGGAACAGAGGAATTGAACAAGGCATTTGAATAGGACATAAGAACCGCCATGCAGACAGAATTCTGTCTGCATGGCACATAATTAACAGCATGGGGAAGTTGGACGCCTTTCTCCAGCATGAGTATCTGAATTATCTCAAATCAGGCAATTCCAGGATACACTCAAAACAAATCTGTATTACAAATCAGAGATCAGGGCAAGTAAGTG
This sequence comes from Candidatus Cloacimonadota bacterium, assembly GCA_035402645.1. Taxonomy (GTDB): domain Bacteria; phylum Cloacimonadota; class Cloacimonadia; order Cloacimonadales; family DAONDQ01; genus DAONDQ01. The sequence goes on from DAONDQ010000007.1 coordinate 37,310, forward strand.
ATCTAATTGATCTCCAATTCCTTCAGCTTTCTGGAAAGATTGCTCTGCTGCATCTCGAGTGCTTCTGCGGTCTTGGAAATATTGTTATTATGGAGGCGTAATTGTGCTTTAAGATACCGTATTTCGAATTCTTTCTTTTTCTCGGAAAAATCCTTCGTTTCAAGCCAGAAACTTCCATCCTCCATGGATGATTTCGTATCCATGAAAGAAAGTTCCCTTTCATCGATTACATCATTCTCACTTAAGATATAAATCCGCTCGATCATATTCCGCAATTCACGTACATTTCCAGGGAAGGGTCTGACTTGCACTGCATTCATGAATGCAGGAGAAAACTGCTTGGGTTTGATCTTCATCTCGATGGCATACAAATTGGAGAAATATTCAATCATCAGGGGTATGTCTTCCGGATGTTCCCGTAAAGCAGGGCTATGAATGGGAACGACATTCAGACGATAATAGAGGTCTTCGCGGAACTCGCCGGTCTTCACCATTTGCTCCAGGTCTTTATGAGTGGCAGCAATGATCCGGGCATCTATCTTTTGCGTATTGGTGCTTCCAACCCGTTCAAATTCACCCTGTTGGATGACTCTCAGTATCTTTGCCTGCGCTTGCAGGTCCATATCTCCAATTTCATCGAGGAAGAGAGTCCCACCATCTGCCATTTCGATTTTCCCTTTCTTGGATTGAATGGCTCCAGTAAAAGCGCCTTTTTCATGTCCAAATAGTTCGCTTTCCACGAGTTCACGTGGAATGGCTGCGGAATTGAATTTGACGAACTGCTGGTTTACCCGGCTGCTTTTGTGATGAATCGCCCAGGCAATGAGTTCCTTTCCCGTTCCGCTTTCGCCACGAATCAGCACCTTTGCCTGGCTTTGTGCCACTTTTTCTATCATGAGCCTTAAATCATGTATCATTTTGCTTTCACCGATGATGCGATACTGTTCGGAGAAATTCTCCTGCATAACCTTGAAACTTTCCGTCATCTGCCGATAAGCGAGGGCTTTCTGAACGACGATCTTCACCTTTGGAAGTGATAATGGCTTTTCCAGAAAATCATATGCACCGAGTTTAATTGCTTTCACAGCATCGCTGATATTGCTGTTCCCCGAGATCATGATCACGGGCAATGACTTATCATATTTCATAATGGTACTCAGGACTGCCATGCCATCGAGCTGCTGCATCTTGACATCCAGCATGATCAGATCGGGCTGGAATGAATCATATACCTTCAACCCTTCAGCGCCTGAAGTGCCATATTGCACATCATATCCTTCGTCTTCAAGGATACCCTTCAATGAAATACAGATGTTCTTTTCATCATCAATGATCAGTATCTTCATTTGAAGCCTCCATCAGAATCTCAAATTGGCTTCCATCTCCAACCTTGCTCTTGACTCTTACAAAACCGTGATTCGCATCCAGGAGTCTTTTTACCAATGCCAATCCCAATCCCGTACCCCTGCTCTTCTTGCTGAAATAGGGTTCAAAGATCCGATGCAGGTCATCCGGCTCGATTCCTGTGCCATGATCCTTGATCGTCAGGATAACAAATCCATGGTTCTGAGTAAGGGATATTTCGATGGGTGTATCTTTAGTGGAAACATCCAGGGCATTCTGTAGGATATTGGTCACAATCTGATAAAAGTGCATCTTATCGAAGTTTATCTTCAAATCATCCTTAATGTCAGTGATAAACTGATATTCCGAACGATAAGACCCAATGATCTCCCGCACCACTTCTGCCGGATCAAAGATCTCCAGTTGCGGTTGATTGATTTTCGCAAAATGAGAGAATTCCTGTGATAACTGCCTTAGATTCTCAATCTCTTGATTGATGATATGAATCGATTCAGGGAAGATGGCAGCAAACTTCTTTGGATCGGAATTGTATATTTCTTCAAGTCTCTGGATCGTCAGTTGGATTGGTGTCAGAGGATTCTTAATCTCATGCGCCAGGATGCGTGACAAATCCTTCCAGATCATTTCCTTCTCTGCAATGAGCAGCCTGTTCTGTATCGTATATAATTCATGTGACATATCGTTGAAAGAGCGTTTCAGTTCCTTCATCTCCGCAATCCCATTCTCTTTCAGATGAACCGAGAAATCTCCTCGTTTGATACTTTCCGTGGCTTCTCTCATTTCGATGAGAGGTCTGCTGATCATGCAAATGATGATGATGAAGATGATCCCGGAAAGCAATATGATCAATAGCAGATAGACAGAAGAATAGACCTTCGCCTCCTGGTTTGCCATTTTTACCAGGACCCGCATCTCCCCGTATTGTTTCAGGACTTCTTTCGCTATCAGACTATCCTGTGCCGTTTTGAAGTTCAGTTTACTGAAGGAAGAATCAAAATTGTTCTTGTCGAAAGCACTCGATATTTCCTGCTGTTTATGCAGGAAAAAACGATATACGATACCCATGCTGACTGTGATCAGCAGCAAAAATAATAAAATGGTTATGGTACGGAGACCCAATCTAACTTTCATATGCCTTTAGATCCAAACTGATTTTACAAACAGGTTTTTTTAATTTCCAGAGCATCATCAGGTCAATTTCTTTATTCGTGCTCTCCATAGGCATCTTTTTCAGAAATGAATCGAGATGAATATCTATTTTTGACCATCCGGGCTTCGGCGGCAAGGTATATTCCACATCGGAGATCAATTGCACCATATCTGCATAATCCCTTACCACTCGGGTTGTTTTCTGTTCCTGGAGATATACCTTGTATGCAGCCGATAAAGGGTCATATTGCACAGAATGCCTGAATTCCTGCTTTTGCAGCAAGTTCCTGTTTTGCTTCACTTCCAGGTTGAACCAGACATCCACTTGTTTACCCGATTGAAAGATTTCCTGGAAGTCATTTTCGAATGAGTTTTCCAAGTGTGTTTGAAGAATCAGGTAATTTCCGCTGTTTTGGACATGCATGGCACTAAAGGAGGCATCATTCCCCTTGAAGGAGGAAAAGAGGAAAACTGATATGGTAACCAGATTCGCTAAAAGCTTTTGTCCAAGCAGCGCGTTCATCCCATCCGCTCCTTTGTGTGTAAAACCTTATATTACAAAGTAAACGCTATTTTGTCTGTCCCAACTGTCAATATATATACTGTGTGTTTTTCATGAAGCAAAGAGGAGAGTACCGTCCGGTGCTCTCCTCATAGTGCCGGTAGAATTGGAGGATTCTATTTAGATGAGGCTTATTAAAATCCTACCCAAGGTCCAATGGAAAATGTCAGTCCGTTGAACGTTGAGTTTGGTGAATGTGAAACTTGTGCATCGCCATCATTCATGACGACCCAGCCATCTTGTGAACTGTAACCCATCATATACCCTACCTCTCCACGTATTGCGAGCCAGGATAGAAGATTGTAGATCACTTCGGTTTTAGGCTGGAAAACGATGTAGTTCCTCTTCAGATGAACCATCTGCTTGTTGAGGTCCACATAACCGATATCATTCCAATCATAGCCACTTGGTGAAACATATTTATATTTCACGATGTTGATATTCTGATGACCACCACCCAGCATGAAACCCAGGGATCCGGTCAAGTGGTGAGCAATGTGAATTCGTTTATCCAATGTGACACCACCGAAACCTACATCATAGGTCATTTTGTGTGTGGTATCTGCAACATTGTATTTCTTTTCAAGTTTATAACCTGCACCCATTCCGCCAATAAAGAAACCCTTCCCGACAGTTCCCTTGCCTGCTCCGCCATTCATGAAGATCCCATCCTTGGGAATATTGTCGAAACCGGATGCCAGGTCCCCGCCAATATGATCGATGATGTGATTTACATCATCTGTATCGAGCATGAACCAAATGGGTGTCCACATTCCACCGCCATAACCGACCGAATGTGATTTCTTCTTAGGAATTGTGACAGAAGTGGTACTGGAAGCAACCTCGGATTTTGATTTGGAGCCAAGGACAAATGGTATGACCTTTTGTTCTCCATTGCGGAAAATCGTTAATTGTACAGAATCACCAGCTTTATAGGATTGCATGACTTTCAGCAATTGGTCTTTCTCGGTGATCTTGTTGTCATCGATTTTCATCAAAATATCATCAACCATCAGTTTATATTGTTGAGCCGGAGAATTTGATCCGATGCCCGTAATCACAATCCCGTAAAATTCATGGTAGTTCTTTTGTGCTGCCTGTGCAAGCGTCAAATCTTCACTGAAGATACCCATGAAAGGACCATTGTCATCTTCATCATTAGAACCTGTCATCTGTATCTTCATTTCTTTTGCGATTTCATTCTTGACGATTGCATCCAGGTCAGATCCATTCCCCTTCACGGTCACTTTGATCTGCTTGTCGCCATTATTCAGTGTGATGTTCTTATCGATCTTCGTCACATTCCCTGTCTGAGCCGTAAGGGTAATGCAGACCAAAACAGTCATGAAAAGAATTAATAAGATATGTTTCATTTTATACCTCCAATGATTAGAATTTTGTCATCTGCGAATCATAATGCAAAGGATGAGCCAAATCGATCATTAGTTATTACTGTCATATTTCCAGAGAGTTATGTAAACGGTGTTGTAAGAGGAGGGAGAATATTCATATCAAATTGATATATATTACATATCATTTGTATGTTTTTATTCTATGCCTGATATCTGGTATTAAGTTTTAGTAGTAATCCATCACGAGGTAGTTAACTGTAGTGCTATTAGGGTGCCAATTCTATGAATCCCTGCTTCGAATGCCAAGACGCAATCTGTTTTTTACTTTGCTTATCATATACTTCAATGTGGGTATCCGTCGTTCTTCTATGACTTTTATTCCTCGCATACTCCGCAAAAGCGATCGCAATGTCCTTACGCTCCAAATATCCGCATTCTGACCATAATTCCTGGTCGATGAAAACATGACAATTCTGGTTATCAACAATAGCATAATTCTGATGAACCAATGTCTGCACCAATTTGTCATGATGCCTGCTGATGTACTTCATCTTATTAATGCCAGGCATACTGAGGAAATCACTGTCTGAATTCATGATCATGACTACTGTGATCAGCATGATAACGGCAAGGATGCCAATTAAACAACCATCTTTCATAAATACGCTCCCAATGAAAAATGTTGTATAATAATGTAACAGGTGCACCTACTGTTAATATATCAGTTTACTCAAGTATCAATGTCAAGGAAAATAAAATAATTCTCTGCAACGCTATGTATATGTGTTGCCCTTTCAGGGCTGATAAGGTAAGGGGATTTATTCTCGAACTTCGAACTTCGCACTTCGTACTTCTCCCGAGGTTCCGTTCATGAGACAATCCAATCTGATACCAATCCCATACCAATCCCTTTCCAATCTCATTCCAATCTCTCCGGATTGGAAATACATTGGTAAAGGATTGGAAATGGATAAGAGATCCATTGGTATGTTCCAGATCGAAATCCGGTTATGGGCTAGAACAAATAGCATATTGAAATTCGATTCATTTTTCCTATGAGTTTATTACAAGACAAATGAACCATCATATGGATGGTAAGGCAATACAGGACAATTTGATTGACACTTTTGGGAAGTCATAAAATTAATGACGAGGGAGTATTTGTCTTATGAACATCATCAAACAGCAAACCGGATGGATCGAAGTCATTTGCGGCAGCATGTTCAGCGGGAAAACGGAAGAGTTGATACGCCGAATTCGTCGTGCCGAATATGCTCATCAGAAGATCCAGGTTTTCAAGCCTGCGATCGATAACCGTTACGATGAAGTGAATATTGTATCCCATTCCATGATGAAAGCACCGTCGGAGACAATATCCAGTTCAGCGGAAATAATGGAAAGGCTAAAACCGAAGACACAGGTTGTAGCAATTGATGAGGCGCAGTTTCTCGATGAGGGAATCGTAGATGTATGCAATCGCATGGCGGATATGGGGAAGCGCGTTATTGTTGCCGGTCTGGATCAGGATTATACGGGAAAGCCTTTTGGCCCCATGCCGCAATTGCTTGCAGTTGCAGAATATATAACCAAAAACCTGGCAATCTGTATGAAATGCGGGAATCCCGCGAATCGGACGCAGCGGTTGGTAAGAGATGGTGAGACCATTCTTGTTGGCGCGAGCGATATATATGAAGCAAGATGCAGAAATTGCCACGAGGTTCTGGATTAAATGTCTGTATTGCTTCGTTTTCTGGTTGCAGTTTTAAACGTATATGAGATCGTGATCATTGTACGGGCTGTCATGTCCTGGTTCAATCCCGATCCATATAATCCGATTGTCAGGTTTTTATCTGACATCACCGATCCTGTGATGAATCCGATCAGGCGTATCATACCTATGCCTGGAATCGACTTTTCACCGATGATCGTAATATTGATCATCGAAGTTATCAAAAGATTCTTATATCAATAAAATGGGAGTCACATATGGCAATTAACCCTGTAGACATTCGGCATAAGGAATTTAGGACATCGTTGTCCGGGTTCCATAAAAACGATGTACGTGCTTTCTTAGATCAGATTGCTGATGAAATGGAGGAATTCAAACTTCATTGGGAAAGAAAGGCAGAAGATGCGATTCGTCAGCACCATTCCGCTGAAGAAGAGGCAAGAGGTGCGAATAATGCCATATCAGACCTGAAAAGACGGGAAGAATTAATAACACGAACCCTTGTTCTCGCAGAAAAGACAAAAGCAGATATTATTGCCAATGCAAGGCAAGAAGGTGAGAATATCATCCATGAAGCCGAACTGAAGGCAAAGAAATCAATACAGGAAGCCCGTCAGTATCTGAGCGTACTGGAACACCAGTACCTGAATCTCAAGGAACAGAAGCGCCAATTTCTCATGCAGTTTCGCATTGAACTTCAAACCTTCATGGAAAGAATCAATAAAGATCCGTTGCTGATCAAGGAACAAGAGCAGAGATTGGACAGGGAATTCCAGGAAATCAAGGAAGATGTAGTACCGAAGATTGAGGGAAACAATGAATGAACAATTAACGACCATAAAGAACTATCTTGAACAGAAAATGCCGTTCAAGCCTGAAGTGGGAATCATCCTCGGAACGGGTTTGAATGACCTGGTTGATTTCATTACCGAACCAACCATCATCCCATATCGTGAAATACCCGGTTTTATGCAGACAACTGCCCCCTCTCATGCGGGTAATCTTGTTTTTGGTAAGTTGGGAAATGCAAAAGTGGCAGTCATGCAGGGACGCTTTCATTTTTATGAAGGGCACCCGATGAGTAAAGTCATCCTGACAGTCAGGACCTTCCAGATACTTGGGATCGAGACTTTGATTGTGACCAATGCGGCAGGAAGCCTGAATGAGGATTTCAAGCCCGGATCGCTGGTGCTTTTAGAAGATCATATCAATTTCATGGGGACAAATCCCCTGATCGGTGCCAATGATCCTGAATTGGGTGAAAGATTTCCCTCCATGAATGAACCCTATGACCATGAACTGCGTCGCAAGGCTTTTGAAATTGCCGAAAGGCTTGGTTTCAAACTTCACTCGGGTGTCTACATGGCGGTAAGTGGTCCGAGCATGGAAACCAGGGCAGAATGCAAGGCTTTTGCAATGCTCGGTGCCGACCTGGTCGGGATGTCGACAGTACCGGAAGTCATTACTGCCCGTCAGGCAGGAATGAGAGTCCTGGCAATTTCCGTGGCAACCAACATGAGCAATATCTTCCATTCGGAAGCACATTCACAGGAAGAGATCAACCAAAATGCCGGGAAGGCAAAGCAGAATCTCCAGGGATTGATCATGCAGATTTTACAGGAGATTTAGTGTTTTCCGCATATCTGTATATAGTTGTATGAATTTGTGTTGACAGTAATTAGAATAAAATGGAATTATACTTAACTCTTTGGGAGTAATGCTCCCATTCATTATATGGAGTTTTCCGCTTCATTTATGGAGAGGATAATAAGGAAATATCAATGGCAGATAAGTTATTAACTGAGAAGCAATTGAAGTTCTTCGAGGAGATGCTCCTCAAGGAACGCGATGAAAGCCTCAAGATGATCAAGAGTATAAATGATATGCAGAGCAGAGGCGCCAAGGAAAGTACAGGTGATCTTTCAGGATATGCTTTTCACCAGGCTGATCAGGGATCTGACACCAATTCCCTTGAAAACCAGGTTTTCATGCTGGAGCAGGAACAGGAAAAGGTGAAACTCCTGAATCAATCATTGAAGCGTATTTATGATGGCACGTACGGGGTTTGTGAAATCTGCGGAAATCCCATACCGGAAGAAAGACTGAAAGTCATATCCTATGCCCGTTACTGTATTTCATGCATGGAAAAAGAAGAAAGGAAAAAGAATAAGAACTCGCGATGAAGAACATTAAGTGGCTCTGGCTTTCATTTGCAGTTATGGTGCTGGATCAGGTATCCAAAGCCATTATTCGTCATTTTATGACGCAAGGTCAATCACTGCGAATATTGGATCAGATATTCATGCTGACCTATACACAGAACACCGGAGCGGCTTTTAGTTTGAGTCTGGGAAATCCTTCCTTCAACCGTGTCTTTTTCATTATCATCACATTCATTGCCGTTGGTTTGATCTTATTTCTCTTGCATAATTCAAAAGACAAATGGCAGAATATTGGTTTATCCTTAGTGATCGGCGGGGCGTTGGGTAATGTGATAGACAGGATATTCCTCGGCAGCGTGACAGATTTTCTGGATTGTGATTTTCCGGATTTCATCATGCCTCGCTGGCCGATATTTAATATAGCAGATAGTTCAATCGTTATTGCCATGTTCATACTGGCGATTTATATTTTATTTTTCGAACACAGAAAAAATCTCCCACAAGCCTGAGGAGGCTATTTATGAAGAAAAATTCCTTATTGCTTCTGGTATTTCTCGTACTGGCAACGATGCCATTGCTTGCATTGTCAGTTCATGATATCCAGTACACAACCAATGCCGGAGATGGAACCTATCCTTCACCTTATGCGGGACAATCTGTAACGCTGAATAATGTAGTTGTGATAGCCAAAGGCTACTCCGGTGCAGCTTATACAAGTACAAGATGGTTTGTCTCCGATCCCGAAGGCGGCCCATGGTCAGGTTTATATATCTATGATACAGCCAATGCGGGAACCATACAAGTTGGTGACTTGATCAACGTGTCCGGCGCTATTTCGGAGTATTTGGGTTATACGGAAATGGGTCCTTTAACATCTGTTGAAATAATCAGCCATGGAAATCCAATTCCGGATCCGATCAATGTTGCCACCAGTATTTTTACGCATGCCAACCTGGTTGAGCAATATGAAGGCTGTTTAGTGCAGGTTCAGAATGTTCGTGTTACAGCAGCTCCTTCTGCAACATACTATGAGTGGTATGTAACAGATGGTTCAGGTGCTGCCCAGATCGATGATGGCTTCATTGTCGGGAATGCCGGTTTAACACCGACTCCATATATCAATGAGACATTTGTTCGAATTCGTGGTATTGTGGATTATGGTCATAATGAATATGCGATCAATCCTCGTTTCCTACCGGATATTCTGCAATCTATCACGCTTTCATCAGCACAGATTTCAATTCCTTTATTGAATCCGACAACGACAGATTTCAATATTCCGATCATCACTACCACATTGATCCCGACATTCAATGTGAAAAAGTTTAGTTTTGATTTGCAATATGATCCGATCAAGATCGAAATTCTGGGTGGAGATTATGCCAATTCAATGGCTGATGATCATAATATCATTGATTTCAGCATAGTTGCCGATTCGGTTCATGACAATATTCTGCATATCAGTTATGAATCTTCCGATTCACTGGTAACGGATGCTGAAACGGATACCCTCATCTTCTTAAAGGCTCGTGTCAGAACCTTGGGAACATCCCCCTTGACGATCTCGAACTTCATCTTTAACGGTACCACTCATATCAGCGCATCAAATGTGACCAGTGGTTCCGTCAATATAACCGCGAAGAAGAAAACTGCCTATTTGAACATCTATAATCCTTCCTATGCAAGTGATATAAATTATAGACTGAATCACTTCAATCCACGTGAAGGAAAGATTCGTATTGATTTTGGCGGAAAACCGAAATCAGGAAATGTTAGTTTCAAAGCTTTTCTGCGTATTTATGATGACCAGGGACGTCTTGTCGTCACACTCAAGAATGAAATAGTCAGTACGGCAACCGGAATCAGTTCTGTCGATTGGGATGGTCGTGATTCCGAAATGCGTTTTGTTCCCATCGGTCTTTACTACTGCCATCTTGAAGTTGTTGATAGAGCAACTGGTGATAAGATGACCGCAATCCAACCGATTGTTGTCGGCACACCGTTAAAGTCGAAATAAGGAGTAACATCATGAAATCGAATTATTTAATCCTTATCGTAATTTTCCTTATCAGCACGGTCACCTTATCCGCTGTATTTGATAACTATGAACCATCTGCACGTGCCAGAGCCATGGGCGGAGCCTATGCAGCAGTATCTGACGATGCGGGCGGTGTTTTTTATAATCCTGCAGGTATTGCACTTGGTAAGAACAATGTTCAAATTGGTTTTTCCAATCTCTATGATATGGAATTCTCCCAATTAAAGACTGCAGCAGGAATCTATACCTTACCGCAAAAACTTGGAACGATCGGTATTGGTGTCCAGAATCTCGATGTTACTTTTGAAGATACTAATCTGATGTCAGAAGGTACATATACATTTGCCCATTCCTTCGATCTGTTGAATGACATCCATTCACGCATCATGTTAGGATACACTGCGAATTTGTATCATCTTAAGATGTTGGATTTCGGTTCAGAAGACGCTTTTGGTTTTGGTATAGGTGGAATGGCGATCCTTCATCAGAGAACCAGGATTGGTTTCTTTGCAACGAACCTCAATTCACCTGATATGGGTAAGGAAGATAATGAAAAGTTACCCAAGAGGATGGATGTGGGTATTTCCTATCAGCCTTACGAAGGAGTTGTGACTTCCGTCGATCTGAAACAGGATTTCAGCAAGGCTACAGAAATCCACGGTGGTGTTGAAGTTCAGTTGATCCCTGCTTTGTCTCTTCGCTTTGGTGTTCATAACAATCCAGGTGAATATTCAGCAGGTCTCGGCTTTAATTTGAAGTATATTCAACTCGATTATACTTACAAAATGCATGACGTGTTAAGCGATACACATCAGTTCAGTGTTGGCTATCAATTCTAACACGGAGGTAGTGAGATGGGAATCAAGGTATCACCAAAGTTAATGACTGCTTTCGGTTCTGCGTTAGCAACGATGATCATGGAAAAGATACGGAAAGCAAAGCATGATGGCAGAGCAGGAAAAGGTGATAAGACTGAGGAACAGATTGCTACAATCGAGAATATGCTGGTAAGATTGGAGAAGAAGATTCAGGAAAATAGAAGTCTGATAGAAACAGTAAGGTTACGTGTGTATATCGGTCTTTCCATTAATATTGTGCTCCTGTTATTGATCTTTCTCAAACTGCTGGGAATATTCTAAATTATCATAAATTGAAAAGGCAGCCTTGTGGCTGCCTTTTTTCATATCTGTTGCAAAGTTTCCTTCAAGGCTTCTATCAGCAAATCCTGTGGAGGACTTGCGATGCAACCTTCCTTCAGTAATACTTCAGTAGATCTACGAGCATTCTCAATGTCAAATTTCGCTATATTGTACGCTTCCTGATAGGAAAGTTTGATTCTCGCTACACCGTCTTCAATCGCCTGCATCGCAACAGCAGCCGCTTCTTCCGGAAAGACACCTATCTCTTCCATATTCGGTATAATATTGTTTTCAGTAATACCTCTTTTCCTGGCATATTCCGCAAGTGATAAGGCAGCACGAATTGCCATGGAGTCTGTGATTTTCTTCGCCCTGACCATGAGTGCACCTTTGAGGATACCCGGGAAGCCAAGAGAATTGTTCACCTGGTTCGGAAAATCACCTCTTCCCGTCGCAACAATGAAAGCTCCTGCCTCTTTTGCCGCATAGGGATAAATCTCAGGGACCGGATTGGCACATGCAAATACGATGGGCTTTTGCGCCATTGATCTGATCCATTGAGGTTTAACGGTATCAGGACCGGGCGATGAGAGGGCAATCAACACATCAGCACCTTTCATGGCAGTTTCTATATCATTGATGCAATCCGGATTTGTCATTTGTGCTAATTCCCATTGTTTGAATTTCTCCGGATTACTCTTTAGATCCGTTCTTTGGATATGCACCCCTGCCTTGCTGTCAAAAATAACGATGTGATTGCCGGGCATGCCAGCCTGCATCAGGAAACTTGCGATGGTTGAATTCGAAGCTCCAGCACCATAAAGAACCGTCCTGGCATCTTGGATATCCTTGCCGGCAAGATGTAATGCATTGATCAAACCTGCCAGTGTAACGCATGCAGTTCCCTGGGCATCATCGTGCCATACGGGTATATCGCATTCTTCCCGTAGTGTTCGTAACACATGATAGCAATTGGGCTGCGAAATATCCTCCAGATTCACTGCTCCAAATGAAGGCTGAAGCATTTTTACAAAGTCGATGATTTTCCCCGGGTCATGTTTTCCTGATGCATTATAACTATCTATGCATAATGCAACGGCATCAATGCCGCCAAGATATTTCATGAGGAATGCCTTGCCTTCCATGACTCCTAATCCGCCTGCCGGACTGCAATCTCCATCTCCCAGTACCCTGGTTGAATCACTTACAACAGCTACAAGGTTTCCACGATTGGACAATTCATAAGATAAATCATGATGATCCCTAATTGTTGTTGAAACGGAAGAAACACCAGGTGTGTACCATACATTGAACCAATTAAAGCCCCAAATGCCCGCCTTGGGAAGCGTTTGCATCTTTCCCCCATAATAGAGATGAGCCTTCATCGAAAGTATCTTGAGAAAGAGAGTTTGAGCCTTGGCTTTTTGTTCCGGAGTATAATGTTGGGGAAAAACTTCAGCCAGATTATCAAGCTGAATGTTCAGTTCATTCATGTTTACCTCTTCAGATTCCAAAGGGATTGTCTATTATTATGAAAAATATCATTTCCTTCCAAATCGATTGCAACATAACAGGGGAAATCGGCAACTTCTAAACGATAGATTGCTTCAGGACCCAAATCTTCAAAGAAGGCAATCTCCATTTTGGTGATACTCTCAGCAAGCAATACAGATGCACCGCCTATCGCAACGAAATACACTGCCCTTCCCTTCATTGCTTCATGTAATGCTTCGGAACGATCCCCCTTGCCAATCATACCCCGCAGCCCTTTCCTGATGAGTGGCGGTGTGAGAGTATCCATCCTGGCGCTGGTAGTAGGTCCGATAGAACCTACAACCTGCCCCGGACGAGGGGGAGTTGGACCTGCATAGAAAATGATCTGATCGGTTAAATCAAAGGGAAGTTCCCGCCCGTTCAGGATCATTTCGTCCAGACGCTTATGGGCAGCATCTCTTGCTGTATAGAGCACACCCGTCAGATACACTTTATCTCCTGCATGGAGTTCTTTCATGATTTCATAAGTCCAGGGAAGCTGAATGTGATGTTCCATATGCAATCCTCTTATAGGATGATCGTCTTATGCCTGTGTGAATGGCATTGTAAATTGACTGCTATTGGCAGTGATGCTATATGACAAGGCATGGTGGCAATATGAACCGCCAGGGCAGTCGTTTTACCACCAAGTCCCTGTGGTCCGATTCCGGTTGCATTTATGGCTGTCAGTAATTCAAATTCGAGGTGAGCCCAATCAGGTGATGGGTGATGTTCAGAAAGAGGCCTGAGCAGTGCTTTTTTGGAAAGGATGGCGCATTGTTCGAAATTCCCGCCTATTCCAATCCCTACGATCGTGGGCGGGCATGGTTTACCATCTGCATGAATAATTGTTTCCAGTACAAAATCCGTGATCCCCTTCTTCCCTGCTGAAGGGGACAGCATACGAAGAGAACTCATGTTTTCCGCCCCACCCCCTTTTGCTGCGAGGGTAATCTTGAATTGATCCCCGGGTACCATATCCAGGTAGATTAGAGCAGGAGTATTCGTGCCTGTATTGATACGGTTGAACAACGGATCAATTACAACAGAGTTACGGAAGTAATTTTCTCTATATGCAATCTTGACTGCTTCATCTATTGTATGCTGCAGTTCACCGCCAGTGATCATCACTTGCTGCCCAATTTCAATGAATACAAGTACAAGACCTGTGTCCTGGCATAAGGGTTTTTGCTTTGAAAGAGCCAGTTCCGCATTCATGATCAATGTTTGAAGAACATCAATTGCCAGGGGATTGGTTTCAAGAGATAGATTATACTTTAGAGCATCAAGCACTTCAGGATCGAGCGAGGTATTGATTTCCTGTAATGCATCTCTAACAGCATTGAATATTTGAGAACAAGTTACTTCTTTCATGGAAAAACCTCACCCTTTTTTCTGGATTTCCATCGGTTATGTCAATATATTCTCAATTTTACTTGCTTAATTCATGAGATCATTCATAATTTATCATGTGTATAAAGGAGGATGGTAATGAGATTGTATATGGTTTATACATTACTAATATGCGTATTTCTTTTATCTTCCTGCAATGTAAAGCGTTCAAATCAGGAGGTAACAAAACCCATGGATAAACTTGCACAGTTAGGAACACCTGTATTCTGGGCAGAAGGACATCCCGGTACCCTCGACAGACAGTCTTGGGAGGTGGAAGTTACAGGATTATGCCGTGAACCAAAAGTCTTCAGTTGGGATGAATTGCAGAAATTGCCATATTCCACAGCAGATGCCAGATTGACGAGTGTCACACGCTGGTCAGTACGCGGTGAATGGGGTGGTATAAAACTTTCTGATCTTCTGCAAGCCGTGAAAGCAGATTCGAATGTGAATTATATAAGGTTTTGGTCGTATGGCATGAAATACGATACATCCATTCCAATTTCAACAGCCTTACTGCCTGAAACACTCCTTGCCTGGAAATTTGATGATGAGTATCTTACCGAGGATTATGGAGGACCGGTGCGTGTCTTCTGTCCCTATCTTTGGGGATACAAATCAGCGAAGAGTGTGATAAAAATTGAACTTTTAGATCATTATATTCCGGGTTATTGGGAGAAACGAGGTTACACAGATTCAGGTGCAATTGAAGCCGGTCCAATGAGAGATATCAACGACAGTGGTAAAATCAAGCACATCCCTGATGGAGAAGTTAAGGAATTCAAATAAGGAAATAAGAATTGACTCATTGTTGGAGCAATTCATCTTAACTTCAAGAGGAAATGAATGTCGAATATCTACAAGAATCGTAAAGCCAGCCATGAATATATCTTCATCCAAATCTATGAAGCAGGCATTGTCTTGGTTGGGACGGAAATCAAATCCATCAGGGAGGGAAAGATCAACTTCCTGGATAGTTTTGCCAAGGTTGAAAATGGTGAAATGTGGCTTTACAGTCTTCATATCAGCCCTTACGAAAAGGGAAATATCTTCAATCATAATGCAACAAGAAAAAGAAAACTGCTGCTTCATCATAGAGAAATCATGAAGATCGGTTCGAAGGTTGCAGAGCAGGGAATGACAATTGTACCGATTGAGATATTTATCAATGAACAG
>DAONDQ010000008.1:0-51095 GCA_035402645.1 Candidatus Cloacimonadota bacterium
TACTAGATATTCTGCAACCGATTATATCAACTGTATGAGCTCCTTCATTGGTATTTTCATTTGCGCAATAGATTGCACCTCCACCGGATACAATAACCATCTCACCAGGTTGACTACCAATTACAGCATTTCCAATGATGGTTGAGTTCGATATTTCCATCTTTTTAGACCCTGCGAAGATTCCCCCTCCATAATGCGCCTTATTACCCTGGATGATACAACCATTTATGATCACATGGTTGCTGGTACTGGCATTAATTCCTCCTCCATTCTGGCAGTGATCTGGATTACTTCCAAATATTGTACTTTTTACAGTTAATCCATTAAGTTCAATTTTTCCTGAACAACCTTCAATCGTAACAACGCTCTGATGTCGATACCCATTTATTGTTACAGGTTGTGACGGATTAGAATTCATAAGTGTCAAATCGGAAGTAAAACCAGAAATACCTAAATTCTGATAATATGTACTTGGACTGATGTGAATAACCGATGATTCATTTGGAAAAGTTGCTGCAAGTGCAATTGCATAACTAATAGAATTGAAAGGACAAATTGATGTACCTGTTCCATTATAAGGCCAGGCTGCATCGACATAAATATCAAGTGAATAAACAAGTGAAAGGCTGCAGAACAACAGGATTAGTAATGATACAAGGTTTTTCATTTCTCCTCCAGAAATGGTTTGTTAATCTCCCAAATGCTGTTCCCAAAATAAACAGCGTCCCTATTAATATTAGTAGAGAATTTTAGAAGATTGGTGGACAGGATTGATTTAACTATATAATAGTTAATGGATTAGAATGCTATTAAAATTGGGATTCTCAACTAATAATAACTCTTCGAGTATTGTTTCTTATATGATCTATTACGTACATATACAGTTGCTTACCAATAGGGAAGGCCGAAAAGTGAGAGGGGTTGAAGTCCAAATCTCCCTTTATGCTGGGAATCATAAAGTTCATATCGGAGATTTGAACTCCAACGGTGTTAAACTACATTTTATTTGACACAAACCAATACTTGCGAATTTTGATTTATTGAGATTCTATAACATTAAAAATTAACATATTTAGAAATATATAAAAATGAGGTGAAATTATGAAAAGCGGCGGAAACCGTTATGGAACACATCGTGTCATCGAGCCCAAGAATGTACTCCCACAACCTGCACGTGTACTGAATAACGACATGTCGGAGATTTGGGACAACGAACTTCTTCTCGATGTCATTCGTCTGAATGTGGATTCTGCATCCTTCCACCAGATCAAAACAAAGTTGGAAAAGAAGGGTGCAATTGATTTGGAAAAGGCTTTTGGCGAGCATGTCATCGATTTGACCACCCGTACGGGTAAGCATAAGAATGAGGATACAGGCTCAGGCGGTATGCTGATCGGTCGTGTGGCACAGATCGGACCAAACTTTGAAATGAAAGACCCGATCAAGGTTGGTGATGTGGTGGCTTCTTTGGTCTCACTGTCACTGACTCCCCTGAAAGTCAATAAGGTGAAGAAAGTTTATTTGGATAAAGACCAAGTCGATATCGAAGGTCAGGCTATCCTGTTCAGCAGTGGTATCTATGCCAAGCTTCCCGATGATATGGATGAGAATCTGGCTTTGTCCGTACTCGATGTTGCCGGTGCTCCTGCACAGGTCGAAAGACTGGTGAAACCCGGTGATACAGTTGTTATCATCGGTGCCAATGGAAAATCAGGTGTCCTCTGCAATGCAGTGGCAAATGAACGTGCCGGTGTGACGGGTAAGGTGATCGGTGTTGTCCGCAATCCTTCCTATATTGAAACATGCAAACTGACAGGCTGTCACGATGTCATTATTGCCGATGCAACAGATGCCATTTCAATCCAGAAGCAGGTTTCTGACCTGACGAACGGCAAGATGGCTGATATTGTCATTAATGTAGTGAATATCGAAGACACGGAAATGTCTTCCATTATGGCATGTAAGGACAGAGGAATCGTATACTTCTTCTCAATGGCAACTTCCTTTACAAAAGCTGCCTTGGGTGCAGAAGGAATAGGAGCAGATGTCGATATGCTTCTCGGAAACGGATATGCTCACCACCATGCAGTGATTTCCCTTGACCTGCTGCGTCGCAATCCTGTATTAATGAAGTTATTCAAGGAGCGTTATGTGGATTGATCCTTGCATTGATGATGCAAGAACCACATAGGAGAAACGATGAAGACCATTAAAGATATCAAGAAAGGTGTTTCTGAACATGATTGGAACGATTGGCACTGGCAGTTGCGCAATCGCATCACTGATTTTGAAACACTAAAGCAATATATTAAACTCACGGAAGAGGAAGAAAAGGTGTTTGAATCCACTGGCTTTTCCTTCCGTATGGCAATAACACCCTATTATTTAGCACTGATCGATTCAGATGATCCGTTTGATCCCATTCGCCTGCAGGCAATTCCCCGCATCATGGAAAGCCATATTGAAGTGAACGATATGAGTGATCCGCTTCATGAAGATGCAGATGCGCCTGTTCCAGGCATGACACATCGCTATCCTGATCGTGTGCTTTTACTCGTGACTGACCAATGCTCGATGTATTGTCGTCATTGCACACGACGCCGTAAAGCAGGGGAGAAGGATGCCCCCATGCCTCAGGAAAATATCGATAAGGCAATTGAGTACATTCGTCGCAACAAGGAGATCAGGGATGTCATTCTGAGTGGCGGTGATCCGCTGACCATGTCTGACCAGAGACTGGAGGATATCATCTCCAGGCTTCATGCGATAGAACATGTGGACATCATTCGTATCGGTTCCCGCGTTCCGGTTGTACTTCCACAGCGTATCACGGATGGACTTATCAGTATGCTGAAGAAATATCCGCCGATATGGTTCAATACTCATTTCAACCACCCGAGGGAACTGACACCTGAAGCCAGAACTGCTCTTGCAAAACTTGCTGATAACGGCATTGTGCTTGGCAACCAGTCTGTGTTGCTTCGCAATGTCAATGACCATGTGGATGTAATGAAGAAATTGGTTCATGACCTTGTGAAGAACAGGGTTCGTCCGTATTATATCTACCAGTGTGACCTTTCGGAAGGGATATCTCACTTCCGTACCCCCATATCAAGAGGACTGGAGATCATGGAATCGCTTCGCGGTCATACATCCGGCTTATGTATTCCCACTTTTGTCGTGGATGCACCCGGTGGTGGTGGGAAAATACCGATTCAACCGAACTATGTTGTGACCCAGACTCCGGGAAGATGGATCCTGAGGAATTATGAAGGATTCATCACTTCCTATACAGAGCCTTCCTACAAGGAACAGGTTGCCGGTGAATATCGTGACCTCGTTTCAGAGGAAAGGTCGTCCACGGAAGGCATCATGAAGCTGATACGTGGGCACCAGGTGAGTATCGGACCACAGGAGACCAAAAGAAATAAACGAAAACATTAAATCACTGAAGGTCACTGTTGATCAGTGACTGTCTTAATGAATATTGCACCGACCTGCCTTTGCGGGTCGGTATCTTTTATGTAGAAAGAAAAAAAGAAGGTTCATGTGAAAACACAGGTCGAAGAATTCATTCGGGCAACACTGGATAAGAAAAACAGGATTGTTGCTGTGATCGGTGTGTGCAAGAATGCAGGAAAGACCACCCTCATGAACTGGCTGCTCCAGCAGGCGGAAGAGGATGTGCTCGGTGTTCTCACCACAGGTAGGGATGGAGAGGATATTGACCTTGTGACGCATGAAGCGAAACCAAAGGTTGGTTTACCGGCGCATTCCATATTCTCTACTTTTGCTGAAGAAATCGAAAAGCATGCTTCAAATCTTGCAGTATTGGAAAAGCTGCCTTTGAAGGCAGGGGGAAGGAACCTCTGGCTTGCAAAGGCGAAGAAGGAACTTCGGGTCGAGATCGTTGGTCCTGCTTCTGCTGAAGCACAACTGAAACTTGCAAAACATTTGCTTTCATTGGGAGCCACGAAGGTATTCATCGATGGTTCACTTGATCGGAAAGCCATATCCCTGCAGGAAGGACTGGATGCCGTTGTGCTTGTGATCAGCCCTGCATTTGGCGATGAAATTGCAATCCTTGATGAAGTGGTACGCTTGCATGAACTCTCCACAATCAAGCAATCCAGGTTGAAATTCAAATCCGATTACATTTCCTATCGCACTTCACAGGGTACATGGAAGGAAACTGAATATAAATCGTTGCTGAGCAGGGAAAAGGAAATCTTTCAGCATCTGGATATGGAATTTGATTCCCTCTATCTTCCCTGCCCGATAACAGATAAGGGTTTTCCCATTATCAAATCCTTTCTGCAGCAGTATAAAGGAGAATTGATATTGCGGCATCCTTATTTATTGCATATTTCATTGAATCATTTGAACTGGCTGAAGAAGAACAGCCAACTAAAGGTCATCAGCCCATTCAAGTTGAAGGCTATTGCCGTAAATTCGTATGCTTCCAATGGCAAGCATTTACCGAGTGATGCATTGCGTACATTGATACGCCAAAGAATCAGCAAACTCCCGATTATTGACGTAAAGGAAATCATCTGATGAAGAATGCACTTGCACCTGACATGACGAACCAGCATATCCGTGATGGAAAGAATACTGTTACCATCAATCTTGGATTGTATACCAATGTTGTTCTGGCAGCCCTCAAGACTTTGGTGGGTATCTTCGGGCATAGTACTGCCTTGCTTGCCGATGGTGTCAATTCAATTTCGGATGTGACGTATTACATAGCGGTAAAGATATTCATGGTACAGGCGAAAAAGCCTGCAGATAAGGAACATCCTTATGGGCATCTGCAACTTGAGAGTATATCTGCACTTGTCGTTGGAGCATTCATTCTTACCACGGGTATCGCCATCTTTTGGCAATCCATCAACTCTGTATTTGACCTCCTGAGCGGTAAGGAAGCACCTCCCAATGTAGCATGGGGTGCGTTGGTCATCGCCGTGATAACGGTCATTACGAAATTCTATCTCTATTTCTACACGAACAGGATGTACAAGGAAACGATGAATCCAGCCCTGAAGGCATTGGCAAAAGACCATCTGAATGATATCCTTGCCTCCATTGGTGTGACAATAGGCATCAGTATGGCGAAAGCCGGATATCCCTGGGTTGATCCCTTTGCAGGTGCAGTGGTTGCCATTTTCATTATTCGGACGGGTATTGGTATCATTGGTGATTCAACACATGATTTGATGGATGCCTTCCCGGATGATGATTTCAGACATATCATCGCAGATACTGCAAAAGAGATCGAAGGCGTCCAGGGAGTCGATGAGATTGGTATTCACAGGTATGGTCCCAACTATACCCTGAACCTGACCATCATGGTCAGAGGCGGATTGACTGTTGAAGATGGAGATGAGATCGCCGACAGGGTAGAAAAGCGTCTCTGCGAGCAATTTGGCGGTTCACTGTCACGAGTGCATATTCATTATCATCCGTACCACACGAAGGGAACAGGGGACGGGGAATAGGGAACAGGTTCTGAGAGGAAACTTTGTTGTTTTCGGTTATTAGTGTAACTCTCAAATGCGGTTGTATATATTAAGGCATTTTGAGTTTTATTGATGAAGGCTTTATTGAGCAATTTCTAAGTTTTAGTCTTAAGGGTTATTTCAGGAGTGGATCATGAACTCAATGAGATTTGTTCTTGTTTTGATTTTTCTTATTTGTAGTATTGCAATTTGTTATTCAAAAGTGCCTGATGCTGAGAATTTATGGGGCAATCCAATCTGGTTTAACCAGTCTAATTTAAATATCGTAATTCCTGAGTCATCTTCAAATTGTGGTTATTGTCTCGTTGATGGAGAATGGATAAAAGCAAATTATGGGGAAATGCAGGAAGAAACAAATGGCGGCTTTTATCTTCAAATGCTATTTAATACGCAAAGAGACATTCTCTCATTTGCAAAACACTATGATGAAAATGATCAATACATAATCAACTATCCATATACCTTATGGAAGAAATACCATAAAGATGGCTATCCGTTTTTATATGCTCTGAAAAACAACAAGTTGATTTATAGTGATATTTCAACACCTTATTCAGCGAAATATGATTCCTTAGGTTCAGTTTTCTGGGGAATTTCCAAAAAGCCAATCATATTGACTTCTCCAAGTCATATGGCAAATACTTTCCTTACAGAAAATGAAAGGAATGATGCACTATTCGTTGTAGAAGATTCTATACAAGCAAAAAAAGCCAGACCTATTGAAGGTAGTTATTCAATTAAAACACTCGAAGGATTAACAGAAACTGATTGGCACAAGAACATTACATTCTATTTAAGCGCAACTCCAAGAGTTATGGCTTCATTAATGAACTTGAAAATACCTTTTCAAGTGGTCAATCATGACTGGCAAATAGGTAAGTATCATTTTAATATAGATAGTACTTTTGTATATGCATGTTTTCCCAATCCATATCAAACAGAAAAGTACATCATGTTACAAATTGTAGGTACTTCATTCCCCCAAAAGATAGATTGGCAACAAATTGGGAGTACAAATTGGATTGATTTTGCCTTTATACAACCTGATAGGGATAATTCAAACGAAGCTTCTTTTTCTTTATTCGGACAATTCAGCAAAAATGGTAATGATTGGATATATGCAGATTCACTCGCTTATGGGCAATCACTTACATCAGCGTGTGTCGGAAGTTGTCCTATTCCATCTGTTTGTACGGACACGATGAGAGAACCAGAAAAGCTCAAATACACCAGTTTTGATGGGAAAAACATACAAAGATATCGGATAGACGCTGAAAGTCGATTTCCTCGATTAGCAGTAGCGAATAATATCGTTTACCAGACTTTTGAACACAAAGGCGATGTTTATATGGCTATTTATAAAGAAGGAAATAAACCAGTGATTGTTCCCGTTGATGTTACATCGGCGGATAGCTATGACGCTGTTCCCATATTATCTGATAATCATGTCTGGGTATTTTATTTAAAGAAGATTTTCGGTTTTTACAGACTTATTGCTAAATATCAATCTAATGGACTTTGGTCAGAAGAGATCACCATATCTGAGAAGTTACCTTGTGATGTTATCTTACCTGCAGTGACAGCCCATGGAAGCGAGATAACAGTATGTTGGACTATCTGGCAGGCAAATTGTCGCCGAATGTATCAAAGAAAAATTATTAATACTGAATTGCAACAAATTAAAAAAAGTCTCATTGTTGAGTCCAATGATTATGAAGATGCTTGGGCAAGTATTATGCAGTACGATGATAAGGGTAATCTTTGGAAATCATGGAATCAACATTATCCATATCCATTTTGTGTTGTGGCTTCCCAAAATGATGAATTGCCTGAAGTAGTCAGCACGAAGGATGAATACAGGCTATTTGGCTACCCAACTCTGACTCTTGATTCAAAAGGACAACCTTGGGTATTCTTTGAAGATGAGACTGCATTGTATTCCTTGGATCAGGATGCGAGTATTTTAGTAACGAACTACGATAAGCAGAATAATAAGTGGTCTGTACCATTCAATCTAATAAAAGATAAGAATTTTATATGCCAATCTCCAGTCAGTTGTACCGATAACAATGGAAGAATTTGGGTATTATGGTCAGAAAGATCAAACTCGAAAAATTGGCAGTTAAAATGTCGTTTCATGCAACAAGGTGAATGGTCAAATCCTATTACAATAACGACGGGAAAGTACTCATCAAGATCGCCTGAAATAGCTGTATCTGGTAATCAATTGGTCATCACCTATCATTCGAATTTAAAAGCTATGATGAAATCGGAGATTCTATTTCTGGATATTGATAAATTAATCGGGGAGTAATTTCATTCAATCGTATTGCACTGATGCTATATGCTCTTTATAGGGTAAGATACTTATTATATAACTACTGTGTTACCTCAACCCATCTTTTATCACCATCATAATGGAAGGATAATCTCCACACTTTCGGAGGGAGAAGTTCTTCCGCCAGAGCAGGCCATTCGATCACCGTAATGCTATCATCCATCATGTCCGTGATTCCCAGGTCAAGGACTTCAAACACATCTTTCAATCTGTAGAGATCAAAATGGAAGATGGGAATTCGACCGGAAAAATATTCATTCAGAATGACAAATGTCGGGCTGGTCACGGCTTCTTCCACACCCAATTCTTTGCATAGGCATTGTGTGAAGTAAGTCTTACCTGCACCCAATTCGCCGGAGAGTGCCAGAACATCCCCGGCGTTCAATTGCGGTGCAATCAATTGTGCAAGATGAACAGTATCGTGCTTTGAATTAAGCTTATATATCTGTTTCACAACTTATCATGATTTAGGACGGCATATGGACAGCGGCAGGATCATTTCTTCCATGGAAACACCGCCATGCTGGAATGTGCCGTTATATTGCTTCTGATATTGATGATATGAATTAGGATACACGAAATAATAGTCATCCTTCGCAAAGATGAAGCTATCCACGATATTCTTTGAAGGTAAACCAAATTCCTCAGGCTTCTTCAGATAGATGGCGTGCCTATCGTTGCATGTCAGGTTCTTTCCTTCCTTATATCTGACGGTGATCGTTGTATCCCTATCACCGACGACCTGTGTTGCACGATTTACTTTTATGGAACCGTGGTCTGTGGTTATGACACATATTCCACCTTGCTTGGCAATCAGCTTCAGCGTTTCATACAGGGAGGAATGCAGGAACCAGTGCTTGGTGAAAGCGCGAAGGGCTTCTTCATCCGGTATCGTTTCCTGAAGGATCATATCCCTGGAACGATGGTGAGCCAATAAATCAAGGAAGTTATATACCAGAACAATGAGCTTTTCCTTATTCCAGCTTTCCACTTTCCGGAGGACGAAATTCCCTTCCTCCATATTGAATATCTTCACATACTTGGAAACCGGGTCTACATGGTAACCAATATCCTCGATGTGCTCATCCAGCAACTGATGCTCATTCCTGTTCTTGCTGTTATCCATTTCAGAAGATTCGTTCCAGTATTCGGGGAATCTCTTTGCAATGTCGATCGGCAGCATACCACTGAAGATGGAATTGCGTGAATATGGGGTAGCGGTCGGCAGGATGGAGAAATAAAGATCGAGACTCACATCGAACATTTCCTTCAGAAATGGCTCGAGTGCGTAGTACTGATCCAATCTCATGCAATCCAAGATGATGAAATAAACAGGCACATTCTTATCGAGTTGTGGTGCCAGATATTCCGACACGACATCAAAAGAAAAGTTGGGTCTCTCATCGGTCTTCAGCCAATGCGCATAATTTCTTTCGATATAGTTCGTAAACTCAGTATTGCAGTTACGCTTTTCGAGGAAATGTGTCTGGATAAGGGCAGGATCGTTCAACTCATCGAGTTGCAGATCCCAACGGCATAATTCCTTGTATATATCCATCCAGTCCTTCCAATCGGGACTGGTGAAAAGCCTCTGATTCAACTGGGCAGAGAACTGGGAATACTGTTCCCCGATCTTGCTTTGCCTGATCTCATCTGCCTGGAATATCTTCTTGATTGCCATGATAACCTGGTTGGGATTGATCGGCTTGATCAGGTAGTCAGTGATCTGGCTGGCTATCGCCTTGTCCATCAAGCCTTCCTCTTCACTCTTGGTCACCATGATGATGGGAATGGAATTGTTGATTCGCTTGATTTCGGCGAGGGTGGTAAGACCGTCAAGACCCGGCATCATTTCATCTAAAATGACGAGGTCGAATTTCTCGTTTAAAAACATGTCTATGGCATCACCGCCATTGTTGGCAGTTGCTACGCTGTAATCACGGTCTTCCAGGAATAGAACGAAGGGTTTCAGAAATTCAATTTCATCATCCACCCATAGGATTTTCATCTGTTTCATGAAATCACCTCTTTTTCAGAATTCGGCAGGTATTCAGCCTGCTCTACGATCAGTTATCTGATAATCATGGTGAGAACAAACTTTATTGCATGCCCCCCTGTAACTGGCTTTCTTCTTCAAAGCGACGCTGTTTTTCCTTAATGATCACACGGATCTGTTCCAGATCCTGATCTTGGAAAAAGAGTGCCAGTTTGAAGTTCAGCTCTTTGACTGAACAGTTGAAGAAGGTCGTCATCTTCTCAACATATTGTTCTGCAAGAACGTCCTTCATCGTTTTATCTAATTTCTTTTCCTTCTGCCTCAGTTCCTTGACCTTATCCTTCAATTCCTGTGTGGGCAGTGATTTTGCCTGCTCCAACCAGTTTTCCTGTTCCTGGAAAGTGGCTTTCTGGATAATCGGTTTGATCATGGCGAGACGATCGACGCCTATATTCTTCACGTCATTCTCATCCACATCCAATTCTTCAATATATAACTCATAGATCCCGATGAGCTTCATTGCCATTGAATTGGTGAGCTTCAGGTCTGTCTCGATGAATTCCTTGAACGTGGGAAATCCCTTGATCTTGTATGCTTGTGATCGTTTGATCTGGGAGAATATTTCACCCAGGGCAAGAAAATGGTCTTCTATCTTTGATTTTAGATTTGCGATGGCATTGAATTTCTCTTCGGGTGTCATCGCTTCGATATTACTTTGCTGTTGTGGCATTTAGTACCTCAATGATTCTAATTATTTGGTTTTCTTATCAATTGGAAAATATATGTGTTCCTCTGCAGGGAATTTCTCGGACTTTACATCCTTGATATATTCCCCGATAGCCTTGGATATAGTTGCTGAGAGATTGGCGTATTGTTTCACGAATTTCGGAAGGAGGTCAGACATGCCCAGGATATCGTGATATACCATCACCTGTCCGTCTGTATATCTTCCAGCTCCAATACCTATTGTCGGAATGCCTACCTTTGCCGTGATTTCCTTTCCCAGGGCTTCAGGGATGCCTTCCAGCACAAGCATAAATGCTCCAGCCTTTTCCACAGCGATCGCTTGTTCGAGAATGACCTGGTATTGCTTTTCTTCCTTACCCTGTACTTTGTAGCCACCGAATACGTGAATCGATTGCGGAGTAAGTCCAAGATGAGCAACCACGGGAATCTCACAGTCCACGATTGCCTGGATGGCAAGAAGCCTGCTTTGGCTTCCACCCTCAATTTTCACAGCGTCAGCTTTTCCCTTGATAATAAGTTCAAAGGCGTTCCGTTTTGTATCTTCAAGGGAGATATGGTAGGTTTCATAAGGCATATCTGCCACGATGAATGCATTGGGTGCACCATTTCGTGCAGCAATTGTATGATTGACCATTTCCTCAAGTGAAACCTGAAGTGTATTGGGATACCCGTGAACCACCATGCCCACGCTGTCACCGACAAGCAGCAGATCAACGCCCGCAGCTTCAGCCAGCTTGGCTGATGGATAATCATATGCAGTGAGCATGACAATCTTCTCATGCTTCTGTTTCATCTTTCTGAAAGAATTGATGGTTAACGACTGAATAGGACTCTGCTTCGCGATTTTATTCACCTTCCTTCGTTGGGGCTTCGCCTTCTCCTTCCTGGGAATCTACTCTTTGGTTGTCACGGTCATCATTATCCATGAATGCCTGGTCAGAATCGAGACGTCCATCACGGTAGAC
The DNA here is from genome assembly GCA_035402645.1 of Candidatus Cloacimonadota bacterium. Classification (GTDB taxonomy): domain Bacteria; phylum Cloacimonadota; class Cloacimonadia; order Cloacimonadales; family DAONDQ01; genus DAONDQ01. Next base: position 11,566 of record DAONDQ010000008.1, read on the forward strand.
AAGATTGTACATGATAGCACCATAGGCATACCAGCCATAGAATTTTCCATCCAACTTGCCATTCTTGTAATCGGCATACATCATCTTCTGTCCCTGTGAATACCAGGCATATGTCGGACCGTTCCTCAGTCCATCCCGAATATACACAACTTTCTTCAAGGCTTTGTTGTTGGGATATTTCTCAAATGCCACACCAGTGAAATCCTTTCCCTGTACCGTATAATGCTCATCATTATTCTGGAGTGAGGTAAGGGTGACCGCATTTGACGGAAGTTTATAACTATCTATGTCAAGATCGTCTTCCAGCGCATAAGCGATATATGCCGGAAGTAACAGGATAATGCTTAGTAAAGCCATCCTCAAAAGAGAATACAGTTTCATATTTTTCATGATCGAACCTCTTTTTCATTTCAATTCACACTAATAAGTTATCTGGATAGACAACCAAGTCAAGCGTCAAGTGAATTATTCAAAATATCGATGTAAAGAAGATATTTATGATTTATGAACTCCATATCTATCCCGTAGCGATTACTTCAGTAATCGTGGGAACAGGATTCATCCTGTTCATGCTTGAATGGGACGATTGAAAACGTCCCTACGATGGCTGAAGCCATCGCTACGGATATAATGAGTCGCCCCTACGGAGCTTGATGCTTCGCGAGGATGACCTTACGCTGCATTTTTCGTGTCTTGAAAGATAATAAGATTATTAGTAATTTGTTAATTAATAACGATAATTGAAGTCAATCACTCTTTCCAACAACTTATTGATTCCTTTCGTGTATTTCGTGTCTTTCGTGGTTTAAAATCCAAAAGCTACTCTTCATGGTCAACAATCCTATCCACTATTGGTACCATTCTTGCCATGAATTCAGGATACCTGTCTTCGAAAATTGCCTGTCTTGCCATACCCACCAGTTCGAGGTAGAAATGCAGGCTGTGAATGGTGGCAAGTCTCATGCCGAGGATCTCGTTCATGGTGATGAGGTGGCGGACATATGCCCTGCTGAAATTACGACAGGTGTAGCACGTGCAATCTTCATCGATGGGTCTGAAGTCGGCTTTGTATCTTGCTGATTTGATGATCATTTTGCCATGACGGGTGAAAATGCTGCCTTTGCGGGCATTGCGGGTGGGCATGACGCAATCGAACATATCCACACCGTTGCCGATGTGCGTAAGGATGTCGGCTGGAGTACCCACGCCCATCATATATCGGGGTTTGTCCTTCGGAAGGATATCATTGAGGAAATTCGTCACCTTCCACATATCTTCCTTCGGTTCACCGACTGCAAGTCCACCGATGGAATAGCCGGGGAAATCCATTTTCATGAGTTTAAGCGCACTGTGCTCCCGGAGATCAAGGAAGACTCCGCCTTGTACAATACCAAAGAGTGCCTGCCTGTTCGTGTCCTTGTGTGCTTCTCTTCCCCTGCGAGCCCAATCGAGGGTCAGGTTAAGTGACCTTTGCACATATTCCTTGGTTGCGGGGTAAGGTGGACATTCATCAAAGGACATGATGATGTCTGCTCCGATTATATTCTGGATTTCCATGACCTTTTCGGGTGTGAACATGTGGTAACTTCCATCGATGTGGGATTGGAAACGTACTCCGTCCTTGGTGATCTTCCTCAGCCCTGCCAGACTCATGACCTGGAAGCCACCGCTGTCAGTGAGGATGGGATGATGCCAGTTGATGAAATTATGAAGACCTCCTACTGCTCCCAGTACATCCAAGCCTGGGCGGAGATAGAGGTGATATGTGTTTCCGAGTATGATCTGTGCCTTGATGTCCTCCAGTTCGTGGGGACTCATGGTTTTCACGGTGGCAACAGTACCAACCGGCATGAATATGGGGGTCCTGATTTCACCGTGAGGTGTCTGAAACGTAGCAGCACGGGCTTTCCCGCTTGTCTTTTCCAAGGTAAAAGTAAAGATATGTCACTTCCTATGAATCATGGATTGAAATTGTGCAATGATAATGCTCTATTGAATATCCTGCTGAAATCGGCATAAAAACCATAGAGCATGAGGAATACCAGGATCGTTAAGCCAATCTGTTGGAGGATGATCTGGGTCTTGAGACTCAAAGCCTTGCCGCGAATACCTTCAATAATGCAGAAGAAGATATGACCGCCATCCAGGATGGGAATTGGAAGAAGGTTCATAATCATCAGGATGATGCTGATGGATGCGATGAACAGAAGAATGGAGTCGAATCCCTTTTTAGCGCTTTGCTGAGACATGGTAACCAGCATGACCGGACCGCCGATATTCTTTTTCAGCTCTTCAGGCTTGTTGAGCAATTTGTAAAACGCGATGTAATTCAGTGCAATGAAACCTGCTGTGGAAAGAACACCACTGCGGATGGCTTCAGGGACACTCGCTCTCTGTGTGTAGTGCAGGGGGAGATATTGGGTGATGCCGATCATCTTGCTACCCTGTTCGAGGACATTCACATCGAGATCGAGCTTCTTATGGTATATCTGGTTTCCCCTTTGGATGGTCAGTAATACTGAACTTGCCTTCTGATTGATGATGTTCTCTCGCATCTCATACCAGTTATGAACCTTGATGGAATCAACCTGGAGGATAATATCGCCTGACTTCAGACCTGCTCTGTATGCCGGCATCCCAGGAGTGACATCGCCGATCCTGGTGGTGACCAGGGGTAGAATATCTTCAAACCAAGTGGCTTTTGAGATCGGGGGAGTTTTGATTTCCAACTTGAATTGATCCCTGCTAATCCGGAATGTATTGGGCGATTTATCATTGGCAGCAAGTGCGACGTCATTCCAGCCTCTGACAGTTTTACCGTTGACCGTGGTAATTCTATCATTGAGATGAAATTCAGATTGATATTGGGTTCCTATCTTTCCGATGACAGGATATTGGTCTTCAATGGTTTGTCCGATCATGAATGTTAAGATGAAGATGATCAGGGCAAATATGAAATTTGAAAAAGGACCTGCAAATGCGATGATTGCCCGTTTATACCAAGCCTTCCCCATATAGGAATCGGTGGATTTATCTTCCAAGTCAGGGTCTTCACCTTTCATCTTCACAAAGCCGCCGAGAGGGATCAGTGCTATCACATATTCAGTCTGTCCCTTGGTGAAGGAATACAGAGCCTTGCCAAAGCCGATGGAGAATTTCTCGACTCTGACTCCAAAGGAACGGGCTGCGATGAAATGACCACCTTCGTGTACTGTCACCAGGATTCCAATGACGATCAGTGTCAGGATAATGGAAACCATATTACTCCTATAAATTCAATTCAAATCCAAAGGAATCGATGGAAAGTCATAGGTCAAGAGATTTGCATAATCCTCTATTTGAAAACATTATATCAATATTTCGAGAAGTTCAGAAGAAAAAATGTAATTGACAATAATAATATATCAGGTATAATGCTAAAAAGTATGATTGGATAATAGCCTTAGATGGCAATATCTGATCAGGAAAACATCATATGAATGTAAAGGAGGTATCTATGACATGGTTGAAAATGAGGATGATTTCATTTACTTTCTTATCGATTGGCATCTTTTCCCTGCATGCCTTAACCGATAATTCCATAAATAGAACTCATTCCAATAATAGTTCAAACAGAGAGATTGGGCTTGCAATTACACCTATCTTTTCAATGGATACTGTCGATCCTTCAGTTACGGTTATCTCACCCAATGGTGGAGAATTATGGCTCGAGAATACACAACATGAAATTTTGTGGTCTGCCATTGACTCGCATTTTGTCACGAACCCGATCAATATCATGCTCAGTACTGATAATGGGCAGAATTACTCGAGTTTGGCAAATGATATCTCCAATAGTGGGACTTATGGCTGGTTTATCCCTGATATCATGAGTCTGCAGTCACTGATTAAGATCATTGCAACTGATAGTTTTGGGAATACGGGATATGATACCAGCAATATCAGTTTCACACTTCCGGGTACTACCGTTTCGATCACTCCCATTTTTATTATCGATACGGTGAAGCCTGTTGTAAATCTTGTTTCACCCAACGGTGGAGAAACGTGGAATATCGGGGATATCAATTCGATAACATGGGAATCATCCGATCAGCATTTTGGTTCAACACCGATTACGCTCGAGTTTTTTGATGGCATTAGTTGGACGATGATACAGCCAAGGTATGCCAATTTGGGAACCTATCATTGGTTGGTGCCTGATGTCATGACTGGTGATGCATTTGTAAGAGTCACTGCTACTGATGCATATGGCAATGCAGCATCAGATTCATCAGAGACTGCTTTCTTGATTTCCAGTTCAATTCCTTCAATGGTGCAGAATGTGAGAATCGAGAAAATTGACGAGGCTAGCATCATGTTAACGTGGGATCCTGTGACACTGACAGAGCAAGGCTATCCCATTACGCCATCAGGATATTTTGTACTGGTGAATTCATCAAACGAACCAACGAATGAAAGTTCGTACTATATACTTGGTATCACCGAAACAGAGACCTCTTTTTTTCATGAGGAGGCTTTGACAAATAATCCGCACATGTTCTATCGCATCATTGCGGTAAAGAATTCGAAAAGCGCATTAAAGAAAATAGAGAAGCAAATCAACCTGTCTGATCCGTATGCCAAGAAATATACTTGGAATGAAATACAAAACCTGATGTCCCAAAAATAAGGAAAATAATGAAAGATAAGGAATACAAGGAGTTTTATATGAAACAACTGTGGATCATCATTTTGATTAGTTTTGCAGCACATCTGTGCTTTGCAGTACAACCAGTTGTCACGAACTCGTCTGCTTCCCAAAGAACTGACGGCAGCAAGATCGTTGATATTTATTATGATGTTTCCGATGCAGAGCATGACAGTGTATACGTTACATTAAAGTTATCCTTCGACGGAGGAAGTACTTTCACTTTCTCTCCCACCATGCCGAATCTGAGTGGTGATATCAATAAGATACCGGTTGGTACTGGTAAACATATCATATGGAATGCTGGTAATGAAGGTCAGAATTTTGACGGTTCTCAGTTTGCCATGAAAATCCAGGCATGGAATACAATCCCAGTTCCGACTAACTTTGCCTTCGTTCAGGGTGGAACCTTTACGATGGGAAATACATATGGCAATAGCAGCAGCGATGGATTACTCCACCAGGTTACGCTTACATCCTATTATATTGATAAATACGAAGTGACTCAACAGGAATGGCTTGATGTGATGGGAACAAATCCGTCTCATTTCACAGGCAATCTTTCCAGACCTGTCGAACAGGTTTCATGGTATGCTGCAATTGCATATTGCAACAAGCGCAGTATGATGGAATACCTTACTCCATGTTACACGTATGAGGGTTATGGTACCAATCCGGATGATTGGCCTGCAGGATGGAATTCAGGTGCGCATAATAATTTTGTCTGCAATTTTAATGATAACGGTTATCGCCTGCCTACTGAATCAGAATGGGAATATGCGGCAAAAGGTGGTAATCTCAGCCACAATTATCAGTATAGCGGTAGCAATAATCTGAGTCTGGTCGCCTGGTATTATGGAAATTCCACAGCTCAGACACATGCTGTTAGTGCATTAAGTGCTAATGAATTGGCAGCTTATGATATGAGCGGTAATGTTTGGGAATGGTGCTGGGATTGGTACGATGGCGGTTATTACAGTGTCAGTCCAACTGTGAATCCGACTGGTCCTGAAACAGGTTCCTTCCGTGTTGACCGTGGCGGCAGTTGGGGAGATGGTGCAAGCCTCAACAGAGTGGCTTTACGAAATCTTTATACACCATCCGGGACAGCAGTCAGTCTTGGTTTCCGCTTAGCGAGATCCTTACCATAATTGTTTCAGAATATAAAAGAAAGCCCATGGAGTTACCATGGGCTTTTCTATTTGTGGGTGATTATCGGACAGATTTGATTTTAAAGAACTTTGCAAACAGAGATAAATTTCCATCCCAACTCGTCGCTGTAATTGGTTCTGATGTTTCAATTGTCCATAAGTCTGTATTGGGTTCAGGTGCAGAATATACACGATAACCTGTTACATATAATACCGGATCCCATGAGACATGAACATGTCCGCTCACGATGGATACCCTCACATTTGTTGGTGGCAGGGGAGTTGGGTCAACAAACAGGACATTCATATCATCAATTGCCCAACCAGTTGCTGTGAGATTTCCCATATCATCCGCATGAAAACGTATGAAGAAACGGGAGCATCCGGCGTATGCCTCCAGGTTGATATCCGTGAACTTCCATCCGCTGGTATATGCAGGGATCTCATAAAGAGTAATCCAATTGGCACCATCGGTTGAACCTTCCACCGTTGCATGTTCACCACCCAACATGGTATAGTAACAATAAAAGGTAAGGTGTGGAATACCGACACCAGTTGTTAAGTTAAAGGGTGGCGGAATCAGGAAATCATTCCGACCAGGTTTGGTATCATATTCGAAAATAGATGTATTCTTATTGACCGCAGCATAATATGTGTGCGTAGGAATAGGGAAAGTTCCTCTGCCAAGATTTGCTCCGAATCTCCATCCAGCACCATCAGCCAAGCTGATCCAGTTTGTTGGGAGTACGGCAGATTCGAAGTTCTGATTATAGGGGAAACTGGCTATTGTATAATCATTTGCGCTACCAGTGATTGGGATGTCATGGAATATTGTTCCATTTTCGACAAAACGTAAGAACACGTTTTTCGTGCCAGTTGTATGTGGATAAAAGCGTACGCTCACTGAAATATTGTCTGTGTCGGTGATGCTAACTGGATATGAAGTCGTATCAGAAAGGACAAAATCACTGACGTCAGTGCCAACAAGATAGCAGTCATCAATGAACATAAATCCCATTCCTGTGTTTGTTACAGAAAATGTATTATCAGTTGAGCTCAGACCAACCTGATGAAGCCCAAAATCATATGAACTTGGTGTAACACTAAATCTGGGTTCTTGAGGTATTTCTTCTATGGTGATGTCATCAACCCAAAGTGTCCATTCGTAGGCAAGACTGAAACCATGCCATCCGATATAGTAATCGGTTCTGTCATTTTTGTTATCTGATGGTGTAATCAACAAAGTCGACACCTGTTGGAAGGACTCATTATCCACATTGGAATTGGAAAACAAAACTTGGGTTCCCATATCGAGTGATGAGTTTCCATAACCCCATTTTACCTCAAGTCGCTCTGAAAAATCACTATCTTCACATTTATATGAAAATGTGATACGATATGATGTACTTCCCTCAAGTAACAAAGGGGGGCTGAAGAACCAATCATCCATATCGATGTAATCATTATAATCACAAGCCATGGCATTCGGTTCTGAATAAGTATTGAGATAACGTGTACCCCAAGTGATATTATCGTTATTCGTATCTTCAACCGTCCAGCCATCGGGTAAAGCGGGAGGAGTTACGCCATCGAAAATTTTCGTGTAGGGGAAAGTATCGATACTGCGTGTATCAGCTTTTGTCTGTGCCTGTATGAGCACACAAACGAAAAGCATGGCAAACATGATAAGAGGAACTTTTTTAAACATACTTTGACTCCTTTTAACCCAATTAAATACCGTATAAAAATGCAAAATGCATTCCATGATCATTGTGTCGCAAACAGGCATTAAATGGGCATTTTGTTAGTTTTGCCTTGTCACATTGGTATTACAAAGATATAGTTTTGACATATTAATAAGACATCGTTGCACACGCACAAATCAGCAAAACTTGACTTTCAGAAGGATATCTTTGGAAATTGGACTCAAAGTTGCATGTTTAGAGTATCGAAATAAAATTCAATAATGAAAATACTTTATAAAGACAATATTGGGAGAAAATATGCGTAGCATTATACTCATCATGATCTTCATGACTTGCTCATTATTGATGGCACAGGTCTCTCTGCCTTCGTGTTATCATACATATTCTGAAATTGAAGATTATCTGAACTATTACCAGACTCAGTATCCCGATCAGGCAAAACTATATACAATTGGATATTCGCAGGTTGATCATGTTCCAATCTATGCCATGAAGATTTCCAATAATGTGACTGTGGATGAGGATGAACCTGAATTATTATTTGTCGGACAGGTTCATGCAGAGGAAGTTTTAGGCACAGAAATCGTTTTAAGCAATATCAAGGAGATTTTGACTCATCAATCCCAGATTCCCTATATAACTTGGCTTGGTTCATCAGAATTATGGTTCATACCCACTATGAATCCTGAAGGTTACAATGTGGTAATGGATGGATTGGATGTCGCATATCGCAAGAATAAAAGGGATAATAACAACAACGGCATTTTCGATTTTGATCCGGGTGCCGGAGGTGATATCGATGGTGTAGATCCCAATAGGAATTTCTCATTCAACTGGGTACATGGCGATACATTATTAGCGCCGCCCACAACCGATAGCCCGGAAGCTTATGATTATTATAGGGGGACAGCTCCCTTTTCTGAAAATGAATCAAAAGCCATACGCGATTTTGCAGCTCAACATCATATCATTTATTCCATTAACTGGCACTCGTCCCGTAGTGGTAATTTCTCAGAGCAGATATTTTATTCATTTAATTGGTATAATGCCAGGCCTTCTCCAGACTTGGCTCTTGCACAGCAAATTGGAGAGGGGGTTGCAAGCCAGATTCCTTGTGAATCCAATCCCGGTAATTATGTCCCCAGTCCTACTTTGAGCAGGAGAGGTTCAACAAATGACTGGTTCTACCAAGCCCATGGGACAATTCAGCTACTGATTGAGTGCGGTACCATGAACCTTCAACCGGATTCCACTTTGATGGTCAATACCGTGCAGCGATGCACTGAGGGAGTGAAGTGGATGATCAATCGTGCCATGCGATATGGCTCTTCTACTCCACATTCCATGCTTACGGGAAGAATTGAGGATATCAATACTCATCAGCCTCTTGTCGCAGAAGTGATCGTGGAAGAAAGAAAAGCTCCCTATTTTGCACCACGGATGAGCGATGCACTTTATGGAAGATTTTGGAGACCCCTTACATTGGGTACCTATAACATTACCATACGCAAGAAAGGATATCAGACTCTGACTTTTAATAATGTGGTTGTTACCGGTGGTACCTGGACTGCTCTCCCCAATAACCTACCCGACAGTCGCATACAGATGACACCATTGCCTGTGGCTCATTATTCAGGTACAGTCAGAGGGAATGGGAATCCGATTGCTGCCCAGATCATTGTCTATGATAATCCACCAGATACAATTTATACCACGGACGGAACATTTTCCTTCCAAACCTATGAAGGTTCGCATCAGATCCAGGTGACAGCAGACGGTTATTTCCCCTGTATCGATACACTTGAGGTCACAGGGGGAGAACATGGTCTGAACTTCGATCTCTCCCAGGCAAGTACGCTCTTCTCCGAGAATTGGGAGAATGGAACAAGTCAGTGGACTATTAATGGCCCATGGGTTCTTGAAAGCGATCTTTCACATTCTGGAAATGCAATCACGGATAGTAGAGGTGGCTTGGGATTCTATGCAGTTGGCTGCGATGTCAATATTACAACTGCCCAGACAATATTCCTGCCTCAACTGCCAAAGGCATATCTGGTCTTCTGGCAAAACCTCTATACAGAATGGGAATATGATTATGCAAGAGTGGAAATCTCCACCAATGGCACGGATTGGAATACTTTATGGATGCAATCCGGACAATACGATTGGTGGCACCCGGTCTATATCAGTCTTGACCAGTATATGTGGCAGCCAGTATATTTGAGATTCAGATTGACCGACCAGTCCACAAACATCGAATTAACGGATCCGGGTTGGACACTTGATGATATCAAGATTATTACGGGTGGTTCTTCCATGACAGCCAATGATGACCCGACAGTCGTTTCAAAACCAGTGGTTTCCTTGGAACAGAATTTCCCGAATCCTTTCAATCCCGAGACAACGATTCGCTTCAGTATTATGAATACAAATCCAACAGATGCAAAAATAAATATCTATAATATTCGTGGACAAAGAGTGCATGAGTTTGTACTTACGAATCAGCAGATCCGTGAAGGCAAGATCACTTGGAATGCAGAAAGTCAGGCATCAGGCATTTATTTCTACTCTTTGGAAGTGAATGGAAAGATTCAGGGAGTGCATAAAGCGGTCTTAGTGAAATAGGATATGCGGATACTGCACGAGGAGAGGAAATCATGCAAGCTATCCCCGTCCTATTGACAATCTTCAGTACATTCCTGGGTATAGGGATTGGAATGTACCTTGCCAGAAAGGCAAAGAACGCAAGGGAAGAATTTTCAGTATCACAACTTCAGTTCTATCGGGAACAAAGTGATAAACTGAAATCAGATCTGGATGTTCTTCGAAATTCCTTTGAACACCTATCACTCGAAAAAGCACAATTGGATGAAAAGGTAAAAAGCATAGACGTCCTTGAAGCCAAACTCCGCCAGAAGGAAGAAGAAGCACATACCAATCAAATGGAATTATCCCAACTCAATACACAATTAGGAATTCTCAAGACTGAACTCAATGCGGAAAAGACCCAGTCAGAGGAAAAACTACGACTTCTCATGGAAGCGAAAGAGCAAATGAAAGCTGATTTCCAGAACCTGGCAAACCTGATTTTCGATGAGAAGGGTAAGAAACTGACAGAACAAAATAAAGTACATTTGGATACATTACTTTCACCACTTAAAGAACAAATCAGCGATTTCAAGAAGAAGGTCGATGATGTGTATATCCAGGAAGCCAAGGAAAGGACTCAGCTTCTTTCTGAGATCAAGCATCTGAAGGATTTGAACCAGCAAATCAGTGAAGATGCGGAAAACCTCACCAAAGCCCTGAAATCTGAGAATAAGACGATGGGGAACTGGGGAGAGGTCGTTTTGGAGAGAGTCTTGGAATTATCAGGTTTAAACAGGGAATTGATCTACCAGACCCAGGAAACCTTCCGTAACGAGCAAGGAGAGATGCTGCGACCCGATATGGTCGTGAAACTTCCTGGTGATAAGAATGTCATCATCGATTCCAAGGTTTCCCTCGTTGCTTACGAACGCTATATATCAAGCCAGGACGAGCACGAAAAGGAAAAGGCATTCAAGGAACATCTGCAATCCATCCGCACCCATATCGAGAACCTGAGCAAAAAGGAATACCAGAAGATACCTGGATTGAATACACCGGATTTTGTTCTGATGTTCATTCCGGTTGAATCGGCTTTTCTGGCTGCCATCGAAAAGGATACAGCCTTATTCACCGATGCAATGAGAAAGAACATCATCATAGTCTGCCCATCCACACTCCTCATTGCTCTGCGAACCATTAACAACAGTTGGCAGTACGAATACCAAAATCGCAATTCCCTGGAAATTGCCAATCGTGCTGGTGCCTTGTACGATAAATTCTACAACTTTGTTGATACTCTCATGGATATCAACAAACATCTGTCAAAAGCATCTGAAAGCACAACCAAGGCAATCAGCCAGCTTTCGGAAGGTTCAGGGAACCTGGTCAAGCGTGTCCAGGACTTGAAAAAGCTTGGAGCTAAAACCTCTAAATCTCTTGATCAGAATCTGGTGGAAATTGCCGAAGCCTCAGATGATTCTGAACTTGTTGGGATACTACCCTTCAAGGAAGATTGAGCAGGTCCCGATAACGCATATATCAGAGATATTTCAATTACAATCAATAAATATGGAGTTCCCATGTCAGAGATATTCATCCATGAAAGCAGAGGTAAAATCGTAGAATCAATCCATCGTGGAGACGCGGTCGTTGTCAGACCGGGTGGTGCCATTGTCGCAGAATGTGGTGACCTGGGGAAAGTAACTTATTTCCGTTCTTCTGCAAAACCCATTCAGGCAATGCAGGTCGTTCTTTCCGGTGCAGCAGATCATTTTGAATTGACAGATCAGGAATTGGCAGTCATCTGCTCTTCCCATTATGCAGAAGATTTTCATTTGGAAGCAGTCAGCTCCATTTTGAAGAAAATCGGTCTCGACGAAAATGCGTTGCTTTGTGGACCAGCCATGTCTCTGATGCCCGAGGTTGCGGAAAAACACTGCCACATGGGTTTTCATGCTGAAAAAAGATTCAGTGACTGCACGGGTAAGCATGCCGGTATGTTGGCTGTCTGCAAATACATGGATTATCCAATTGAAAATTATATTGATCCGAACCATCCCCTCCAGAAAGAGATACTGCAGATTATTTCGGATGTCTGTGAATATCCTGCTGATAAAATCAGCATTGGAATTGATGGATGTTCTGTACCTGTTTTCGGCATACCCATCTTCAATATGGCACTGGGTTTCGTAAATATGGCAAATTCAGCTTACTTGCCTGAAAAATACAGGGATGCCGCAGACCGTATTTTCAGTGCCATGAACACATATCCCGAAATGGTATCTGGTACAGGTGGTTTCTGTACAATGCTCATGTCAGCGACCGATGGAAGAATGATAGGGAAAGTAGGAGCACAGGGAGTCTATTGCATAGGTATCAGGGATCCACAGATGGGAATAGCCTTGAAAATTGAAGACGGAATGCCGGGAATGGCTTCCATGGCTGCCATGCAGATTCTCGTTGACTTGCATCTTCTAAAAAGTGATGAATACAGAAAATTATCCTGTTTCCATAAAAAGCAGAATCTGAATGATGATAATATTCCGGTTGGTATGATAGAACCTGTTTTCCACATGCTTGCCGTTCTATGATTTTCGCATGATACAAGCAACCCGACTTCATGAATTAAATTCAAAGGGAATTGCAAGGGGTGATTATATTCTATATTGGATGCAGCAGGCACAGAGAATTGATTACAATCATGCTTTGAACTTTGCCCTCGAAGAAGCGAATCAACGAAATCTACCTCTTCTGATCTGCTTTGTACTTACCCCTGATTTTCCCGAAGCCAATGCTCGTCATTACTATTTCATGCTTGAAGGGATCATGGAACTCCAAGAACGATTCCAGGAATTGCATATCCCCTTTCATATTTTCAAAGGTGATCCGGTCAAAATTATATCGCAACTCTCAAGCAGGGCAGCAATCCTGATCACCGACAGAGGCTACCTTCGCATCCAAAGGGAGTGGAGAAGCCACATTGCCGATTCGGCTGCATGTAGAATGTTGGAAGTGGAAACAGATGCCATCATTCCGATTGAACTGGTTAGCGATCACGAGGAATATGCCGCGAGGACGATCAGACCCAAAATCCTGAATCTTCTCCCGGACTTCCTGGTTGAAGAAAATATACCGGAGTATTCGAATAAATCGGTTCAATTTGATATACCATTTAAGGAACAGATGAATCACAGTGATATAGAATCATTTGTTCAAGAATCCACAATACAGACATATCCTGCAATGACCCGATATGCCAGAGGCGGTGCGAGACAGGCGGTAGACATCATGACAAGTTTCCTGGAGCACAAGCTTGCTATCTATCCTGAAAAGCACAATGACCCGACTCTGGAAATCTCATCCGGATTGAGTCCTTATCTTCACTTTGGACAAATATCATCTCTTCAGGTCGCCCTAGAAGTACTGAAAACAGACACAGATCAAGAAACGAAATGGTCTTTTCTCGAAGAACTGATTGTCAGGCGTGAGCTGAGTCTGAATTTTACCTGGTTCAATCATGATTATAATCATTTCGACTGTCTTCCGGTGTGGGCACAGAAATCACTTTTAACCCATCAGATGGATAAGAGGGACACGACTTACTCATATGAGATATTAGAAAGCGCTGAAACATATGATCCTTATTGGAATGCTGCACAGAAGGAAATGATGATAACGGGTAGAATGCATAATTATATGAGGATGTACTGGGGAAAAAAACTGATCGAATGGATCCCGGACCCTGTGAATGCATTTGAATTCACTCTCTATCTGAATAACAAATATGCTCTTGATGGTCGTGATCCAAACAGCTTTGCAGGGGTAGCCTGGTGCTTCGGGAAGCATGACAGACCGTGGACCTCCCATCCGATATTTGGGAACGTGCGCATCATGACTTCCTCGGGTCTTGAAAGAAAATTCAATATGAATGAATATATTAGGATTGTATCTGAACTTTAACGTTACAATTTTCCATGAACCTATGATAAAACCCCGCCACACGGCGGGGTTTTTTATTTGCTCAAGTTTTAGAAACTGAGATTCACCATGACACCTGTTGTAAAGGATGCAAATTTAGCAAAATTGTAATCCACATTGAAATTCAATACACCCAATCGGAAATTCAAACCCGTGGTGACACGTGTTTTATTCTTCTATTTTTTCCACTTGGAAAATGTATAATTCGGTATCCGGCTGCTTGTATGCGTCTGCACTTAATCCTGCCTTGTCACGGCATAAATGCTGAAGAAAGGTCTCAAGCCCCCATCCTGTTTCAGTTGCTACCTGCGGGAGAAACACACCACTGCGAAATCCTCTTCTAACCCATACACCATCGATCCCTATCCGGATTTTCTTCCAGTCATCGATACTACTCAATGGTGAAAGGATGGAAATGGAGATTTGAATGTTATCCAGTTCTTTTCTGGAAAGACGGTTGAAACGAGGATCTTCCACTGCAGCAGCGATCGACATTTCCACTACTGCCTTGTAAAGAGGCTCGCGTGCCTGCATATGCCCGATACAACCCCGTAATTCACCATGCTGGGTGAGGGTCACAAAGACGGCTCTCTCTGCGAGTAAATCTGTATCTGTCGGTTTAGGCGGAAGGAGGGTGGTATCGGATTCCAGGTAGGATGCTATACTGGAGCGTGCCAAAGTGAGAAGATACTGCTTTTGTGTATCGTTCATGATATCCTCTTTAGGTCATTCGGTAGCGATTATTCCAGTTCCTTCAATTCCTCTTTCACAAAGTCAACCAGTTCCTGCATGTATTCACTCGAGAAATCGAACTTGATACCCGCTGCCTTGTACAATTCATCAACAGGCTTGGAATAACCCAAATTCAGGAAGGATTGATACACATCGATTGCCTTTCTTCCATTTTGCCTGTAATTCTTGTATATTGCCAATGCACCGAGTTGTGCCATTCCATATTCAATGTAATAGAATGGGACTTCAAAGATATGAAGTTGGAACATCCAAGCGATCTTGCGCAAATCCACTAAACCCGACCAATCAATTCCCACCCCGAATCTCTCAGAAAGTGACAGGAAGAAATTCCTTCTCTCTTCCGGTGTATGATCAGGATGCGTGTATATCCACTGCTGGAAAGCATCCACTGTCATGCACCAGGGCATGAAGGCAAGAGTTCCTTCCAACTGGTCACGTTTCGCTTTCTTGAAGTCTTCCGGATTGGGATAGTATTCGCTCCAATGTTCCATGGTCAGTAATTCCATCGACATGGAAGCCAATTCCGCCACTTCTGAGGGCGTTTCACGATAATAGTCGATACTGATGTTGGGCATCGACATCGAATGCATGGCATGCCCTGATTCATGCAGAAGAGTAACAACATCCCGATGAAGTTTAACCGCATTCATGAAGATAAAGGAAGAACCAAGTTCGTTCAAACCATTATTATAACCACCGGGAGCCTTTCCCTTTCGATTCTCGAGGTCAAGCAAGCCGGTGTTCTGCATCTTGTTCAATTGCTGGGCATACTCGGGTTTGACCTTGTTCAGGATCGTGATTGCCTTATCCACGAACTCATCCGTTGTCTCGAAGGGTTTCAGAATCTTTCCATCCAGGTCAACTGCAGTATCCCAAGGACGAACGGTTTCCAATCCAAGCACCTGTCTTCTGTGTTCTGTTTTTTCCTTCAGGAATGGGAGAACAGTCTTTTCCACGGCATCATGGAACTTCATCAGATCATCGGGCGTGTATGCAAAGCGTCCCATGCTCTGATGCATGTAATCACGGAAATTTTCAAAGCCAGCATTCTTTGCCATTTGAATGCGAATTGCCTTCAGTTCATCGAACAGTTTGTCCAGTTCATCACTATGTTCCTGCATCTTTTTCATGCGCAGCGACCACGCTTCCTGGCGAATCTTCCTGTCGGGATTCTTCAGATAGGTTCCCAATTGTGTAAGTGTACGTTCCTGACCATCAAAGGTCACTGTCATCTTGCCATAAATGGAACCATACTTGTTGTTGAGTTCCGTCTCCTGGATTTTCAAAGGTATATTCTCTTCTTTGAATAATTCGATGTAATTCGAGATGATCTTGTTCAAATGTCCATAGACTCTTGTATCCAGGTCTTTACGATACGGACTGTTGTAAAACATCTTTTGTATCTCGAAATTATAGGGCATGATCTTGGAAACGATTCCGGAATAGAAATCTGTATAGTTTCTCTCGTAGGATTCATCATCGGCATTCAGCGTCATGCGGATATAACGCCAGCTCATCTCATCCCCTATGATCTGTCCCAACTCCGTTGCCTTTTCCAGAAGTTTGATGAGATCATCCGCCGAGTGAATTGGGAATTGGAGAAGATTTTTCAGTTCAATTTCCACAGTCTCCCATTTCGTGACATCCAAGTCCTTCGGATAGTATTTACGTGGAATCGGTTGAAGTTTTTCGTCTGTTAAATGCATATTATATCCTTCGTCCGATCATTCATCGGACTTTCCTTTATTTTCCTTTTTGGGGAGTGTGAATTTGTTCCCATCCCGTACGATCCTGCCTTGTCTCACCAAACTATCCACGATGACTTTGGCAAAATACTTGGCAGTTTGAAAATGACAGTCATCAGGAAAACTCTTTTTCATTTCCTGGGTTGTTGTTGAATCCACCCATTCCAGAATTTCATCGAATGAAACACCTTTATCAGTGATTTTACTTAGGATTTTACTTTCAATTGGTCTCATGTTTAGCCTTTCCCATAAATTTTCTTTGCCAAGTTTCAGCGAAGTTATGAAGATTGTCAAAAGATTAAGTATGAAGTGCTGATATTTCCTTGGAGGGTACATGAGAAATTACCTGAGGGACTTCTTGACAGACAGGGAACAGAAGATATTGCTCTTCCTGTGTTTCTTCCTATTCGTTGGTCTTTTAGTTGGTTCGAGTACGAAGAAAATGAACACACTGGATCCGGTTGCTGCCGAGAGTCTCAAGCAGGCGATCGCAGAACCCGTTCTGTTGATGGTTGATATCCGTACTGCCAATCGAGAAGAACTGATGAGTCTACCTGGCATTGGCGAAAAGAAAGCGGATGACATTCTGGCATATCGAAACGAACATGGCTTTAGCGCTTGCAATGACTTGCTGGAAATCAAGGGAATTGGACCCAAAACGCTTGAGAAACTGAAGCCCAACCTTGTTTGGTTCGGTTCTGAAATCGATACGCTGAAAATCACACATATTGACAAAAAACCTGTTTTCTCTGGAAAGGTGAATATAAACAAGGCATCTGCCGATGAATTGATGCAGTTGCCGGGGATTGGACCTGTGAAGGCACAAGCCATCATCGATAAGCGTACTGACCTGAAAGGTTTTACCGATATCGAGCATATCATGGAAGTGAAAGGAATTGGTCCAAAGACCTTCGAAAAAATGAAAGATATGATCACGACGGGAGATTAGACTATGACAATGTCAGGTAATCGGGATTCCCTTCCACCTACTTGGACTTTAGCACGTTTATACGAGGAACAGAACCAGTATATGGATGCCCTTGCAGCGTATGAACAGATTCGAAAGACCAGTCCCGACCCACAGGTGGATGAAGCGATCGAGAGACTTCTGCGCAAGATACTCATTGAATCCAATGCTCCCTATGATCCGCTCATCGACCAGATATTCACTCCCGAGGATAAGATCAAATTCCGTATTGCTCCCACTGAAATCTGTGAAACATACGATAAAGCC
Source organism: Candidatus Cloacimonadota bacterium (assembly GCA_035402645.1). Classification (GTDB taxonomy): domain Bacteria; phylum Cloacimonadota; class Cloacimonadia; order Cloacimonadales; family DAONDQ01; genus DAONDQ01. Next base: position 29,409 of record DAONDQ010000008.1, read on the forward strand.
ATGTCCCAGACTTCGATCAAACAGGTAACAGATGATATCCTGGCAGAAGAAGAAGAGGAAGATATCCAGATCATCCTCCCAAGTGAGCCTTTCACCGAGAAGATAGCACCTGCCGAACCTCCTGTATCGGGTATCGATAAGGAAGAACTGATGCGTCATATCATTACAGCGAAGGAGAATCTCGGGGAAGGCATGACCACTGAAGAGAAGAAGGCTGTGTATGATATGTCGATCGTACAACTCATTGACCTCTTCCAGGCTTTTCTCGGCAAAGATAGAAAGATTACGGAACTGAAGATTCGGGATTTAATAGAATTCTGGCAGGATATACAATTAGAATATGGCAGTGAATAAAAAGACAAAACCCCCAAAATATAATGTTCTTTGTACCCGTTGCGTGAACAAGTGCAAGCAGATAAAGAATTCAAAACTCGTGGCTTGTCCCCATTTTGAACCAATGGAGGTTCAACTGGAATTCAAGTTCAAGAAATAATTGTTAGTTTTTTTAGTTTTTAGTTGTTAGTTAAATAGGAAACCCATGCGTATCATTGCAGGCAAATTCAAGAAGCGTTCACTATATTCCGTTCCCGGGGTCACAACCCGTCCCACCACGGATTTCATGAGAGAAGTCATCTTCTCTGTCGTTCAGGATTTTACCGGTCAGCGAATCCTCGACCTCTTTGCCGGAACGGGTGCACTTGCCTTTGAAGCCCTCAGCCGCGGTGCTGAATATGCAGACCTCGTGGAAATGGCTCAACCTGCAATCAGTACGATCGTCAGGAACATGGAATATCTCCGCTGCGGTGATTCCATCCATATTCACAGGCAGAAAGTGGCGACTTTCCTGTCCAAGACAGACCTGAAATTTGATTCAGTATTCATGGATCCGCCCTATGACAAGAAACTGGTCAACCAGGCATTGGAATTGGTATTTGCCAATCAAATCATCCTTCCTGGCGGTCATGTCATAGTGGAGCATTCAGCTCAGGAAAAGATTCATCCTGAATTTCATGATTATATTATTTACGAAAAGAAATCGAAGCTTTCCATGGTAACCATCCTGAAAGCAGCAGAAGAGAAGGAGGACTCAAATGAAGATATATAACACTCTCACCGGGAAGAAAGAGGAATTCATCTCCATTGAACCGGAAAAGGTGAAGATGTATGTCTGCGGTCCTACCGTATATAATTATTTCCACATCGGCAATGCACGCCCCTTCCTATTTTTTGACGTTGTTCGCCGTTATTTCCAGTATCTTGGTTACCAAGTCACATTCGTGCAGAATATCACGGATATCGATGACAAGATCATAGAGCAGTCCATTCGGGAGGGAATTCCCTTCCAATCCATTGCGGACAAATACATCAAGGCTTATTACGAGGATCTGGATAAACTCGGAATCGGAAGAGCGGATATTCAACCCCGGGCTACATCCGCTGTCCCGGAAATGGTGAATCTCATCCAGAAATTGATCGAGACTGGTCATGCCTATGAAATGAACGGAGATGTCTATTTTTCTGTGGAATCCGATCCCGATTATGGAAAACTCTCCGGCAAAAAGATCGAAGACCAGAGAGCTGGAGCTCGTGTAGAAGCGAACTTGGAAAAGAAGCATCCGGGTGATTTCACCTTATGGAAGAGATCAAAACCCGGTGAACCTGTCTGGCAAAGCCCTTGGGGGGAAGGACGTCCGGGCTGGCACACGGAATGTGTGGTTCTCTCCCGTGAAAACCTGGGGGAGACCTTTGACATCCACGGAGGCGGCATTGACCTGGTATTCCCTCATCACGAGAATGAAATGGCACAGGCTGAATGCCTGAACCATAAACCGCTTGCCCGTTATTGGATGCATAACGGCTTTCTGAATATCGAAGGTGAAAAGATGTCCAAGAGCGAAGGCAATTTCTTCACCGCACGTGAAGTTTTGGCAGAATACTCTGCCGAAGCCATCCGTTTCTTTTTCCTTTCCAAGCATTATCGCAGCCCAATCGATTTCAATCGTGCCATCCTCGAGGAATCGGATAAGGCTGTACGCAATTTCTATGAAACCTTCAAGATCATTGATTTTGCTTCCTTCAAGGAAGATGACATTCGGTTTAAAATCGAAGGGCATCTGCATGAAGAAATGCTCCAAACGTGGGAAAACAGGTTCAGGGAAGCCATGGACGATGATTTTAACACGGCAAAAGCACTTGCCATCCTGTTCGATTTGAACAAGAATGCACGCAGCAGTGAATTCCCGCAGGACGTGAAGATTGTTTTCACCCAATTATTATATAATTTTGGTAGAGTCCTTGGTTTCTTCCGTGATTTGAGTGCTTATGATGTAAAACCTACTGACAGTATGGTAGAATCTCTTGTCCAAATGTTGATTCAATGCCGGAACAAGGCAAAGGCGAACAAGGACTGGGCAACTGCTGACAGCATCCGCAAAGAACTGACGGAACTTGGTATCGAACTCATGGATACCAAGGACGGAACGACGTACAGAATCATTTAATAGTTAAGAAGTAAGAGATAAGAAGTAAGAATTTCAGTGGAACGCTGTCTTTTAGACAGTGCTATGTGGTCTTTTAGACCATGTATATATGGTAATTAAAGCAGAAAGCTAAGAAGTAAGAGTATCGGTGGAACGCTGTCTTTCAGACGGTGCTATGTGGTCTTTTAGACCATGTATTTATATGGTAATTAAAGCAGAAAGTTAAGAAGTAAGAGTATCGGTGGAACGCTGTCTTTCAGACAGTGCTATGTGGTCTTTTAGACCATGTATATAGCGTAATTAAAGCAGAAAGTTAAGAAGTAAGAGTTTCAGTGGAACGCTGTCTTTCAGACGGTGCTATGTGGTCTTTTAGACCAAGTATTTATGATTATTTGTTAAGTTAAGGGTTATTGGAGTGTAATATGAAAAAGATGTATGTGTTTTTCATGACAATTTGCGTTTCATGTATGTTTCAATTTTTGTTTGCCGACAGCATTCATCCTGCACCGTACAAGATCGTCCTCGATAAGGACTGGCGACTCATGGTCAAACAGCAGTCACAGCATGGTTCCAATGGTGCCGGATATGTACGGCCAGCCGGAGAGAGTGAGCAGGATTTCGAAAAGAGAATGCTGAAATCCGCCGAAAAAGGCAAGGTGAAGTCACAATATCAACTTGGATGCTTTTACTATGACAAACAGCGATTTGAGGAAGCTTTCAACTGGTTCAGGAAAGCCGCGGACCAGGGAATGTCCAAAGCGCAGTATGAAGCGGGGTTGTGTTATCTGAACGGTGAAGGAACCGCTATGAATCAGGAGCAAGCCTTCAAATGGTTCATGCAGTCAGCCGGGCAGGGAAATCCCCTTGCCGAATTCCAGGTTGGTAATTGTTATAAGGATGGGATCGGTATTTCTCCCGACATTAAGCAGGCATTGTCCTGGTGGTCTGCGGCTGCGAAGCATAAGAGTGCGGATGCCCAGTTTGCCTTGGGATATCACTTCTACACGGGACAGGATGTTGCTCGGGATTATGATCAGGCATTCAAATGGTTCAGTAAATCTGCGGATGCAAATAATGCATACGCTCAAAACTACATGGGGAAATGCAGCTATGAAGGGAATGGCGTGAAGAAGGATACTGCCAAAGCATATACCTGGTGGCTGATTGCCATTCAAAACGGATACAATGATGCAATAGACAGCCGGGATATGGCAGAGGAATTCCTCTCACCGGATCAGGTCACCAATGCCAAAAAGGAAGCACAGCGCTGGCTTCTTGTCCATATGCAAGATTAATTTGCTCGATCCACATGAAAAACAGAAGCCCCTTCAATTTGAAGGGGCTTTGTAGTGTGTGGAGGTCAAGCAAAATGAGCATATATTATGTTTTGCTCATGGATTTAGAAAGAAGGTAGAGGAGAAGGAAGAACTTTTTTTCATAAATCCCAACACAGTATGATGCTCTCTAATATATAAGTGCGCAAATATGGGTTGGTTGGTGGACAGCCTGAATGCAAGTGATTGATATTATAGGTTATGTGACAGCAAATCCTCCACACGATATGAACTGCATATCGTGCCTCAAAGAACAACATGAGAAAATGATACAAACAAACACTAATCAACCCATCACCGACCCCCAACCGTCCCCTAAATCTTAAGAGAATCTTGGGAGAGGCTTAAGGGATGGTTAAGGGAGGCTTAAGGGTCTTTCTTTGGTACTCGTCTGGACATTCGTTGGTTGGAAACACATGAAAATATGGTGGGCTGTTCGGTTTGCATTGTCATCCTTGCGAATGCGGGGATCCATTCCTCCCATTTGCAAAGGGAGATGCCCGAAGGGCAGAGAGTTAGATCGTACCACAGTTTTTCCAAACTGTTTATTTAAGTGGGTTTCCCAACCCACGAATTCCCGTATTACTTGTCATCTTTGCGAAGCGTTGTACTGAGCTTGTCGAAGTGAAGGGGGGTAGAGAGACAATTCCCCCCTTGGGCGTTGTACTGAGCTTGTCGAAGTGAAGGGGGGTAGGGGGGTCTTATTATACTTGGATTGTCATTCCCGACCTGATCGGGAATCCATGCCATACTTTTGTTGAGTGTTACCTATGTGCCCAGTTTAAAATGTAACCCATGTGCCCGGTTCATACCCTAAATTCCTCCCATTTGCAAAGGGAGGGTGGCACAAAGTGCCGGGAATCCAGAATAAATTTCTCCCTTTTGTAAAGGGAGATGCCCGAAGGACAGAGAGTTAGTTCTTTTCTGCTAAATCTTCAATCTTCAATCTTAAATCTTAACTCACGTACTACATGTTTCGCTAGAATAAATATTGACATATTTCCCTTAATTTCATAAACACAGGGCATTCAAAGTAATGAGGTAGAGATGGAACGCCTCACCCCGTGAGGTGGCACAACGCACCCCGTGCGTTGTGCATTGTAATAATTCTTAAATTGGAGATTATAAATTGTTGAATGAATATTTAGAACAAATCTATGCTATTTATAAACGCGGAGATGCTCGTGAAGAAAGCTATTATGCTGAACTGGCAAATCTCCTCACTATTGCCTCAACAAATTATAAAATCAAAGACTTCGCCATTACTACTCTCCCCAAACAGACAGAAGCTGGGAATCCTGACTTCCGTATCTGGGATGGAAAGCTCCATTACTTTGGCTATGTGGAAGCAAAAATACCAGGCACGAATCTTGATGTAACAGAGCAATCTGAACAATTAAAACGCTATTTATCCACCTTTCCCAATCTGATTCTGACTAACTTTCTGGAATTCAGACTCTACAGGAATGGAAAACGGGTAAAGACTGTTACAATTGGTGATTTCTTCGCATGGCAACAAATTAAGTCAAAATCTATCATTCAAAATGAAGAAGCCTGGAATGATTTGATTCAGTTTTTCTTCAGCTTTTCCCTACCCAGGATTACCACTGCCAAGCAACTTGCAATTGAATTGGCTAATAGGGCTAAGTTTCTGAAAGATCAAATTGTGATTGAAGAACTGGCAAACGATGATTCTCCCTTACATGGTTTTTACGATGCTTTTAAGCAATTGCTCTTACATAATCTGAAGAAAGAAGAGTTCAGTGATCTGTAAGCGCAAACGGTTGCCTATGGTTTGTTTGCAGCAAGAACAAAAGCAAAGGATTTTGACCGTCGCTCTGCTTACTCTTACATACCTCAGACAATAGGAGTGTTAAAAGATATCTTTAGTTTTATATCCTTAGCAAAGATACCTCCTCAACTGGAATCTATCATTGATGATATTTCTGAAGTGCTGGCTGTCACAGATGTTAATAAGATTTTGGATAAATTCTATGAACAGGGAAAAGGCAAAGACCCAATTATACACTTTTATGAGACTTTCCTTTATCATTACGATCCTGATAAGAGAAAACAAAAAGGTGTCTATTATACTCCAGAACCTGTCGTATCTTATATCGTAAGGTCATTGAATATCATATTGAAAGAGAAGTTTGGTAGAAAAACAGGATTAGCTGATAAACAAGTCACGTTGTTAGACCCAGCCGGTGGAACTCTTGGCTTTTTATCAAAAGCTATAGAGGTTGCATGTGAAGAGCAGGAAAAGGCATTTGGGAAGGGTCTTGTAAAAGGACTGATGAAAGAGCACATACTTCCTCATTTCCATGGCTTTGAACTCATGATGGCACCGTATGCGATGGGTCATTTGAAGATGGCTTATATCCTGAAAGAATATGACTATGAAATGCAGGAAAATGAGAGATTCAAGTATTATCTGACAAATACTCTGGATACAAAAGAAATAAATTCGGATATGCGTAATCTAATGCAATCTATTGCAGAGGAATCTGATTTAGCTTTGAAAGTAAAAGAGCAATTACCCATCCTGGTTGTATTAGGTAACCCTCCCTACTCAGGGCAATCAGATAATGTGACAGACTGGACAACAAATGAAACCAAAGCATATTATGAAGTAGACGGTAAACCTCTTGGAGAAAAAAACCCAAAATGGCTACAAGATGATTATGTAAAATTCATTCGTTTTGCCCAATGGAAGATTGACCAGTCTGGACAGGGAGTTGTCGGTTTCATTACAAATCATGCCTATCTGGATAATCCCACATTCAGGGGAATGAGACAATCCCTGATGAAGAGCTTTGATGAAATGTACTTCATGGATTTGCATGGCAATAGTAAGAAACAGGAAAAAAGTCCTGATGGCAGTAAAGATGAAAATGTGTTTGATATTCAGCAGGGAGTGGCAGTTTGCTTCCTAATTAAATATCCAATAGTTCAAAACTCTAAATTAATCAAACACGCTGATCTTTTTGGCTTGCGTGAATCCAAGTATGAATACCTGGAAAAGAATGATGTTAATACAACAAATTGGACTGATATTATACCAGTAACACCTTTCTATCTGCTTCAAGAAACAAACCAGGATTTATATGCTGAATATCTGAAATATCCAAGCCTTATGGATATATTCCAAATCAATAGTGTTGGGATAGTTACTGCTCGTGATCATCTGACTATCCAACTTACAAAAGAACAGGTCTGGAACACAGTTCTTAATTTTTCAAAATTAACTATCGAAGAAGCAAGAACTGCATATCAATTGGGTGCAGATGCCAGGGATTGGAAAGTTGAATTAGCGCAAAAGGATTTGATAGATTCTGGATTGGACAGAAATAGGATAGTGCCAATCCTTTATAGACCATTTGATATTCGCTATACATATTACACAGGGAGATCGCGTGGCTTTCTCTGTATGCCAAGAAATGAAGTTATGGCAATGATGTTGCACGAACACACTAATATTGCTCTTTGTATTGGAAGGCAATCAAGTGTTATTGGAAGTGACTCTTATGATATAGTTTTTGTTTCCGATTCAATATGTGATTTCAATCTTTTTAGAAGAGGTGGAAATATGGTTTTCCCGCTTCAGCTTAATAATAGTATTGAATCAGAGGACTTGTTCTATAACAATCAGAATAATTCAAATATACAAGATAACTTTATGCAAATGATCAAACACCAATATGATCAGATAGTATCAAATGAAGATATATTATTTTATATTTATGCAATTCTATATTCTGAGAAATACAGAGATCAATACTCTGAATTTCTGAGATTAGATTTCCCTCGTATTCCCTTCGTAGAATCTTTCGAGGACTTCTGCAAGTTAGCAAAATTTGGGGAAAAGCTCACAGCATTACATTTATTGAAAGATGATTCATTGAATCAGCCTATAGCCACTTATCCCATCTCCGGCACCAATGAAGTGAGGAAAGTCTCTTATGCAGATGGAAGAGTTTATATCAATGATACTCAATTCTTTGAACCTGTGCCAGAACATGTGTGGGAGTATCACATTGGAGGTTACCAAGTAGCAGATAAATGGTTGAAAGAACGCAAAGGCAGGATACTTACCACAGATGAGATCATTACCTATGAGAAGGTCATTACTGCTTTGCATAAAACAATAGAGGTGCAGAGAGAGATTGATGTAATAATGGAACGCCTCATCTCGTGAGGTGGCATAGCGCACTTCGTGTGTTGGTTAGCTTTGGTAATATTCAAAACGCAAAGCTTAATTGCAAAGATTGCTATGCAACCTAATTCAAGATAAAATCTATTAATATTGGAGTAGATATGAAAATAAACGAAAAACTGAATGTAAAAAAATTAATTGAATATGCTGAAGACAAATTGATTTGGGTTCCAGAATTTCAAAGACCTTTTGAGTGGAGCGATATACAAATTCTTTTACTTATCGATAGTTTATATCGAAGTTATACTATTAGCAGCATTCTATTATGGGAAGGCCCAAATGAATTAGCTAGAAGAAGTATAGGTTCAAAAATAAGTGATATCAAAGTACCTGAAGACAATACAGATGAAAAAGTTGATTATATACTTGATGGGCAGCAGCGGACGACGGCACTTGTATTAGCATTTACAAATGTTGAAGTATATACGAAATCTAGTCCCAAAAGAAATAAAATAATGAATATATACTGGGATTCAGAATATATTGGTGATGAACCTGAAATGAGGTGGATAATCGAGGAGAATGAATTTACTGATTTTAAAACAGGTTCGATTATATCTTTGAGTGGTAAAACGGAAAAAGAACTATTTGAATCATTTGGAACTCGTTTTGTAAAATTGAAACACGCATACAAATGGGCTGGTGCTTCAGAGAACAAAATAAAAATTTTGGAATATATGAATAGGGATGCAGACATGTATTTCCAATATGATTGTAAAGTCAATGAGTTGATTGATAAAATATTATTGCGTGATATTATTAAAATTCCCCAAGATGGTACTTTAGAACAAGTTCTTGAAGTATTTGAAAGAATTAATACTCGTAATACGAAATTGAATATTTTTGATATAATGGTAGCCAAAACATACCGTAGAATTGATGGAAAGTTTTTTGAGCTTCGATCATTTATTAAACTGATACACTTTGATAATCAGTTAAGAAGCGACTATTTTGATTGTGTTGATTCTCTCGAACTCGATAAAGTGAAATTGTATCTTGACGATAAAGAAATTTTGGCACTGGTTACCATCATTTTATATCGTAAGTTCAAGGCAGCTGATATACTTAAATTAGACACGAATCGTGATTTGTTGCCAAATTACAAGTTAATAAATAAGAAGATTAATCAACTTTATGCATATGTAAAGCAGAAGTTTTATATAAATAATGAAGAACTCTATAGATATAAACCTCTTTTAAAATTTCTAACCATAATGTTAGTTCATTTTGATGAGATAACAGTGGAAAGAAGTAAATTTATAGACAAATGGTTTTGGAATACATTGTTGATGAATAGATATCCTGGTGCACAGAATGAAAGAATTATAAGGGATTACGAATTGTTATCGAAAGTAACAGACTTAAGTGATACACTTGATATTATGCTTAGAGATAACAAGTCAAACTTCACTTTTATTAAAAACCAAACGCCAGATAGTCCAGAGTACTTTGAAGCCTATTATACTAATTCTACACAGCAACTATATCAAGCTATTCGTCTTCTTCTTAGAACCAAAGGTGCAAAAGATTTTTCTAATAGCTTCGTTCCTCAGCCATATGGCGCTCTAATGTACAAATTGGAGGAACATCACATCTTCCCAATCAATTCTTCAATTGGTAAACAGATTAAATCAAATTATGAATCAACCAAGAATGACAACATACTTAATAATATTGCTAATATAGCATTCCTAACGAAAGATACAAATGGAAAGATAAGTAACAGTAATCCTTCTGAGTATCTCAGAGATCTTGAAAATGACTATCAAATGCATGGAAACACGGACGAATTCGAGAATATTATGGATTCACAATTCATAAACGCAGAAGCTCGCGAAGCTCTAAGAAATGATGATTTTGAGAAATTTATGTTTCATAGGACTAGAGCAATACTTGATCAAATTGAAAGTCTTTGTGGAAACGATTATTCAAACAAGGATATGGGAGTTATTATTGATAATTCAGTAGGTATTGATGAGATTGAAACAGACCGTAATCAAATGACAATAGATTTTAGGGACTGAAAAAAGTTTAATGAAAAAGGAGCATTTTATGAAACGGAGTTTAAAATACGCATTAGTTCTAATTCTTCAACTTAGCTTTTATTGTATTTGGGCAGTAACCTCATCGTCAAAACTAGCGATAGAGCTTTTAAACAAAAATGATATATCAGTTATCAGTGATAGCTTGGCTAGTATTGACCTTGTGAAGCGAATAGTCTACCAAAAAGATACAAACGTATTTACTAGTTTGAAATCTACGGACATCGAGTACAACTGTTATCAAGGTAGTTTTACCAAAAAGAACTCTATTCAATATATGGTGACTATTTACTTTCTTGAGCCATACGTTGGGTATTTAGGAGATGGTAGAAATATAAGTATTATTTTTGACGAAAACAAAAAATTCCTATCATTTACGAAGAGGAACAACCTTGTTTTAATGGATTTAGAGAATCCGCATATTATTAAGGTTGAAGATGTTGATCATGATGGTATCTCCGAGATTTTTTCTCAAAGAGATCATGAAGGTGGTCAGCATACTGAACAGTCTTTAATCGTTTATTGGGGTAACTTCGGCAAAGAGATATTTAACTCTCTTACCGATATTTCTTATGCGTATACAAATAAAGATGGTTTATTTGCCTATAAAGCAGGCTATCAGATAGACAAGAACCATATCTACTTAAATGAAAGATTTCAATATTATAAGACTACAGAACCTCATACAAAAACTCATTTAGTGACAGCTACTGATGACTTTATCATTTCAAATGGTAAAGTAACACACGTAAAAGGTGATTATCCAAGCATCAATGAATATTTGGGTGGATTAAAAGCTGATGGGTTCGTAGACATAGACTGGGAGTTTTAATTCGATTGATATAATTCTGGTGTCAGATTTGAAGAATAGACGCACGGGGTGCGTTTTGCCACCTCACGGGGTGAGGCGTTCCGTATGGATTCCATATTGAAGGGAGGGTGTTATGGCAGAAAATGAATCAAATCAATTCAAATATTGGCGTCGTCTTCCGCATATACAGCCTGAAGACAGTTATTTGTTTATCACTTTTCGAATAAATCATTCGCTTCCAAAAAGCATGCAAGAGAAAATCAATTCATATCAGTCTGATCTCGAAAAGAAAATCGCAGAGGGTCCAAATTACCGGAATATCATTCAGAAGAAAGTGTACGGATTATATGACGAATTGCTAGCTAAATGCAATTCACCTACTATTAATCTCACAGATATTCCGTTTGGTAATATCATAATGAAGCAGATTGAAATCATGAATCATGATTATATACGATTAATTTGCTCAACGATAATGCCAAATCACGTGCACATCTTGTTTAAGCCTTTGAAGTCAGAAAATGAAGAACCATACAAAATGTCCGATATCATGCACATGCTTAAAATGAAAACTGCTAAGGAAATCAATTTCCGTCTTGGGCGAAAAGGAAGATTCTGGCAGAGGGAATATTTCGATTATTGTGTTCGGAATGATGTTGAAATGCAGAATATAATTAACTATATCATGATGAATCCAGTAAAAGCGGGCTTGGTAAAGGAACCGGAATTATGGAAATGGTCTTGGCTAAGACAGGATATTGAAGAATAGACGCACAGGGTGCGTCGTGCCACCTCACGGGGTGAGGCGTTCCGAGTTATGAATCCAGTGATAGTTAAGGGAACGGGGATTAGGGAATAGGGAGCCCAGAAAGGATATTGAAGAATAGACGCACAGGGTGCGTTGTGCCACCTCACGGGGTGAGGCGTTCCATACATGAATCGAGTGATAGGTAAAGGAACAGGATTAGGGAAGAGGGAGCCCATAAAGGATGTAGAAGAATAGACGCACAGGGTGCGTCGTGCCACCTCAAGGGGTGAGGCGTTCCAGCCATCATGCTGATATGGTTGATTCATTTCTTGACAATCATTGTACACTTCCAAACATTTTAATATCAATCAATCATTAATGCCATATCAAGGAGGAATCATGGACGAGTCAACGAAAGGATTTTTCTCAGTAGATGAAAATGCAGTTTCAACTTTGGGACAGGGATATTGGGATAGCTTCCTTAGAGGTGAGGGATTGACAAAACTGGTGATGGTATTGACAAACAAGAGGCTCTATATCAAGGGGAAAGTCATTATTTTGGGCAAAAGTAAAGCCACGATCGATGAAGATATCAATGTTGCTGATATCAGCGGAACAGGTTTCTATATTTATAGCCGGGCTTTTTTGAGAACGATTCTGGCTCTCATCGGTATCATTGGTGAGATCATACTGATACTCGCCATCATCAATGAGCATGAGTCCTCATTAATGCCCCTGGCTGTAGCCGGAGCAGCATTCTTTATTTTGATCACAATGCTCTGCAAGGATATCCGCCATATCAGCATCTTCGTGAAAGGGAATAAGTTCATTTATCCCATAAAATCATATTCGATCGAGGATGTGATGAAATTCAGGCAGAGCCTCAGCAATCTGATTGAAATGCACAGGAATAAGTGATTAACGATATAAAAAAAGGTCGAAAGATAATGAGGGCTTGTTGTTGCAAGCCCTTACACTTTAACTCTTCATTTGCGACATGGTCGCAATATTCTCCCTGATCATCAAATCGTATTCAGCCCAGTAATGACCGGCTATCAGGTATGAAAAGGGATATTCCAGGTATGTTTTCAAAGTCTTGATGAATACTTCCCGCGGGACGTCTGTTTCATGCGGTGTGGGCTGTTCAACGTTATCTCCGACGATGAGGACTTCGTCCTTGGAATCATATACGGAGATGGAATCACCTGTATGTCCGGGTGTATATAAAATTTCCACTCCCTCCCCCATAAAAGTCAGTTTCTGGGAGAAAGTGATATTCGGGAACGGCATGCGTATCTCATCCCTGATATATTGGCGATTGTTTTCCAGTTGTTCTTCGAAGTGTTGCCGCAATTCCTTGGTGAAGAATTCATGCGCAATGAACATGGCACCCGGAAAGGCTGAATTTCCCCAGATGTGATCCCAGTCGTAATGTGTATTGATAACAATCAGTTTCCTGCCATTCTGGAATTCCTTCAGATAATTCAGCACCGGCTGAATATAGGAAGGTCCAAGGTAGGTATCGACAACAAAAATGTAGTTATTTCCAATCATCGTATAGACATGTGTGGGGCAATCACTCAAATCGTGAAATATGAACAGCTGCCCTCTTGACCCTATTTGAATCTGTTCCATTTACCAAGTCTCCAGTGTTTCTATTCTGTTCTCCATCATAACGGGTAGAATGAGTTTGTTTCTGTCGGAGTTGTAATAAATATCTGCCGGTCCTTTAAAACCATCCTTCAGAAGTTCCGGTTCAACTGAGAAGTCGGGTTTAATCTTGAAGACGCCTTTCTGCGCCCAACTGGTAACGAAATAATTCCCTGAAAGATCCCGTGTAATTCCATCGAGATCGGATAATTGGGTATTCATAAGACGATCGAGTCTCTGTTTATCCCAATAGAGTGCCTGTATCGGCGAGTTGCGACGTTGTGAGACGATGACGAGACGCTGGTTTGGAGCATCATAATAAAGACCATTCGGACTCATGAGTTGTCCATCCCGGAAAATATCATATTTCTGGTTGGTGACATCAACTCTGTAAATGCAATTGTCATGAGTATCGGAACAGTATAGATGATTGGTATCATCCATGGCGGTATCATTGAGAAATTTTGAATCAGGAAGGGCAAGGAACCAGGTTTGGGCAGCAGTCATCAGATTAAAGCAGCGAATGGAATTCACATCTGCCACATACAGATTATCGCCATTGATCGTGAGCCCCTTTGGTCCTGCCAGATCACCGGCAAATAGGGTCAGGTTTCCATTCTTATCCATGGCAATGATGTTCTTGCCCGCAACATTGGATATGAGGTACCTGTCATGTGACCTGTCATATACGACGCTTTCCGGTCTGTTCAAAGCGTTCTTTCCGGCGGGTGTTTTTGAGCAGGATAGATTGGTGGCAATGATGAGTCCGAAAAGCACTAAGATCAGCACTAACACAGAGATATGTATGATATGTTTCATTTCCGCCTCCGTATATGGAGTTAATCTTGATTATTTTCATCCCAATATTAACCGGGCATCAAATAAGAAGTTAGGTTATTAATAAAAAAGTAATGATTTTTTGGCAAGGAATTTGTAAACTACTGTGTAGGGGAAAGATATTGTCGAAGATTTGGAATCCAGAAATTCAGGTGGAATAAGAAAAACGGAATTAAATGTTTGACATCAGATGCGGAGGTTCTTTTTTTTGCGCACAGGTATTTTGTTCTTTGATATTCACAGAAAGTGCTAAAATATTGGTTGACATAAAAGAAGCTGTGAAATTTAGGTGAAAACCACTTGCCGATGTAGCTCAAAGGTAGAGCAATTGATTTGTAATCAATCGGTTGGGGGTTCGATTCCCTTCATCGGCTCCATTGTGGTGAGGTTCCCGAGTGGTCAAAGGGAACAGACTGTAAATCTGTCGGCGGACGCCTTCGGAGGTTCAAATCCTCCCCTCTCCACCATAAATTATACTTACGCCAGCGGGAGTAGCTCAGTTGGCTAGAGCATCAGCCTTCCAAGCTGAGGGTCGCGGGTTCGAACCCCGTTTCCCGCTCCAATTTCTTTAACCGCTCATGTAGCTCAGTCGGTAGAGCACCTCCTTGGTAAGGAGGAGGTCACCGGTTCAAATCCGGTCATGAGCTCCATATTTCTTTTTCTACAGAAAAGAAACAAAAACACTAAACGATAATTACTTAAGTCCGGGAGGAGAGATGGCGAAAGAGAAATTTGTTCGCACGAAACCGCACGTCAATGTCGGCACGATCGGCCATATCGATCACGGCAAGACGACCCTTACCGCTGCAATTACATTGTATTTGAGCAAGAAGGGCGGTGCTAAGTTCAGGTCATTCGATAGTATCGACAATGCTCCTGAAGAAAAAGCTCGTGGTATAACCATTGCCACAGCACACATCGAATACGAAACTGAAAAGAGACATTATGCCCATGTGGATTGCCCGGGACATGCTGATTATATTAAAAACATGATCACCGGTGCCGCCCAGATGGACGGTGCAATTCTTGTCGTCAGCGCTGCTGACGGTCCGATGCCCCAGACTGCTGAGCACGTATTGCTTGCTCACCAGGTGGGTGTACCACGCATGGTTGTTTTCATGAACAAGTGTGACCTTGTTGATGATCCTGAATTATTGGAACTTGTGGAAATGGAAGTTCGTGACTTGCTCAACAAGCACAATTTCCCAGGTGATGAATGTCCAGTAATCCGCGGCTCTGCATTGAAAGCCCTGAATGGCGACCCTGAAGGTGAAGCCAGTATACAGGCTTTGATGGACGCTGTTGATGAGTACATTCCAATTCCGGAACGTGACACAGACAAGCCTTTCCTTATGCCCGTGGAAGACGTTTTCTCAATTCCCGGTCGTGGAACAGTGGCTACCGGTCGTGTGGAACGCGGTGTTGTGAAAGTTGGTGACAAGCTGGAACGCGTTGGTATCAAGCCAACAGTCGAAACCACCTGTACAGGTGTGGAAATGTTCCGTAAAGTCATGGATGAAGCACAGGCTGGTGACAACATTGGTCTGCTGCTGAGAGGAATCGGCAAGGAAGATATCGAACGCGGTATGGTTCTTGTGAAACCCAAGTCCATCACCCCTCACACCAAGTTCAATGGCGAGACCTACGTTTTGACAAAAGACGAAGGTGGACGTCACAAACCATTCTTCACAGGTTATCGTCCTCAGTTCTACTTCCGTACAACTGACGTGACCGGAACCCTTTCACTGCCGGAAGGCGTGGAAATGGTTATCCCCGGTGACAGTGTAACGATCACCGGTGAACTGATCACTCCGATCGCAATGGAGCAGGGTCTTCGCTTTGCTATTCGTGAAGGCGGAAGAACCATCGGTGCTGGCGTGGTTGGAAAGATCATCGAGTAGGATGACATCATGAGAGATATCATCACATTGGCTTGCGAAGACTGTAAGAACAGAAACTATACGACAACGAAGAATAAGCGTAAGAATCCGAACAGGATGGAACTCAAGAAGTACTGTCCTTTCTGTCGTAAGCATACTCTTCACAAGCAGACACGCTAGTAAGCTGTAGGATAGTAGCTCAATTGGTAGAGCATCGGTCTCCAAAACCGAGGGTTGCGGGTTCAAGTCCTGCCTGTCCTGCCAGTCAATACATACATGGAAAGTCAGCGACCAGACGGTTGCTGGCTTTCCTAATCTTAAAATAAAGGGACGGTTATCATGTTCCATAAGTTTGCAAAATTTCTGAAAGATGTTCGTGCAGAAATGAACTCCGTGAGTTGGCCCACCAAGGCTGATTTGACGGAAGGGACCACGGTAGTGATCGTTATGTCGGCAATTGTGTCAATATTTCTATCCATAGTCGACCTGACCTTCCAGTTTGTCGTCGGCAAAGTTTTTTATTAGGTTTCAAGATGAAATGGTATGTAGTCCATACGTACGCTTCCCATGAGAACAGGGTGAAGGAAACGATCGATAAGGGTAAATTGGGTACAGCACTCGAGAGTAGAATCGGTCAGATCCTGATACCCACGCAGAAGACGTTTCATATTCGTGACGGCAAGAAAATCGAACGCGAGAAGAAACTCTTCAACAGTTACATCATCATGGAAGCGGAGTTAGATCCTGAGGTGATTGGATTCGTGACCAACATTGCCGGTGTCACGAATTTTCTAGGGGACGGAAAACGTCCCGTACCACTCACGGATTCAGAGGTGAATCGTTTACTGGGAATCGCCGATAGGGATAAGGAAGATGTCCATAATTATGAATATCTACCGGGTGACATGGTCAAGATCATAGCAGGACCATTCACTGATTTTGATGGAGTTATTGAGAAAGTAAGTGATGGCGGTGTGAAACTGGTCATCAATGTATCTGTTTTTGGTCGCAGTACACCTGTAGAAGTGAATTACGACCAGGTTGAAAAGAAATAACTGAGAAATAGAGGTATAAAATGGCATTACCGAAAGATGTAGCAGCAGTAATCAAATTACAGTTACCTGCTGGCAAAGCTACTCCGGCTCCTCCGGTTGGGCCTGCATTAGGTCAGGCTGGAGTCAATATTCCGGATTTCTGCAGACAGTTTAATGAAAAGACCCAGGATCAACCAGGCATGGTATTTCCGGTTGTGATCTATGTGACCAAGAAAAAGACATTCACATTTGAGATCAAGACCCCACCAGTTGCCATCCTTATCAAGAAGGAAGCAAACCTTGCCAAGGGTTCCGGTGTTCCGAACAAGAACAAAGTTGGTAAGATCAACAAAGCACAAGTCAAGAAAATCGCAGAATTAAAAATTCAAGATATGAATTGTTTTTCCCTAGAGTCTGCCATGAGTATGGTCGCTGGCACTGCAAGTAGCATGGGAGTGGTTGTAGAAGACTAACTCCGCGCAGGAGACAATATTCAAGGAGATTAGATGAAACGTAGTAAAAGGTACGAGCAAGCCAGCGGATTGGTGAATCGTCAAACTCGTTATGATCTCGATGCCGCCATTGAATTATTGAAGAATTTTCCAGCTTCAAAATTTGATGAAACGATCGAACTTCATATGAATTTAGGCGTGGATCCCCGTAAGGCTGAGCAGCAGATACGTAACTCCATCGTTTTGCCGAAAGGAACCGGCAAAAATGTGAGAGTTCTTGTATTTGCAGAAGGCGAAAAAGCCGAAGAAGCTAAAGCTGCCGGTGCCGATTATGTTGGAGTGGATGACCTGATGGAGAAGATCAGCGGTGGCTGGTTTGATTTCGATATGGTGATCTCGACTCCCAACCTAATGGGTAAAATCGGTAAGCTTGGACGTGTTCTCGGTCCACGCGGCCTGATGCCGAATCCAAAAGTCGGAACTGTGACGATGGATGTGACCAAGGCTGTTGAGGAATCAAAGTCGGGTAAAGTGACTTATCGTGTGGATAAGTTTTCCAACCTGCATATTCCGACCGGTAAAATGAGTTTTACCAAAGAGGACCTGAAAGAGAACATGAAATCGTTAATCGCTGCAATTTTGCGCGATAGACCGTCCTCATTGAAGGGTGTATTCATTAAGAGTATCACGATTACTTCAACGATGGGACCAGGCATCAAAATCAATGTCGCAAGCGCATCAGCCGAAGCGAAGAGTTAGGAGGCAAAATGGTGCAAGCTTACAAACAAGATCTGGTATATGAATTAAAAACGCGACTTAAAGATGCCAAAGCGATTATTCTGGTAGATTACAAGGGAATTAACATCGAAGAAGTCAATGCCTTGCGCAACCGGTTGAGAAATGCCGGCGTGGACTATTTTGTCCAGAAGAACACCCTGATCAAGATCGCATTGAACGATCTTGGCATTACGGATCTCGACCCATACTTGGTTGGTCCTACAGCGGTGGCAGTGTGCAAGAATGATGAAGTGGCTCCAGCCCGTGAAATTGCAAAATTCGTAAAGGAAGTGATGGAGGAAAAAGGTTTCCCATCCTTTAAGATTGGGCTGGTTAACGGTGGTATCATGACAGCGGCACAAGTTTCCGCACTTGCCAAGATGCCATCAAGAGAAGAACTGCTGTCAAGATTGATCGGCAGTATGAACTCACCGCTATCCGGATTTGTCGGAGTGCTCCAGGGCATCGTTCGGCAATTTGTTTATACCGTTGATGCGGTCGCCAAACAGAAGGCAAACTAAATAAATATATAACCAATGGAGGAACAATGTCCGATAAAAAGCAACAAGTTATTGATATGATTAAGGAAATGACAGTTCTCGAGCTGTCCGAATTAGTCAAAGAAATGGAAACAATATTTGGTGTTACAGCTGCTGCTCCAGTTGCTGCTGTTGCTGCTGTTTCCGCTGCACCAGCTGCAGCCGAAGAAGAAAAGTCTGAATTCGACGTTATTTTGGCAGATGCCGGTGACAAGAAAATCAATGTCATCAAAGTTGTCAGAGAGATCACCAAGCTTGGGCTGAAGGAAGCCAAGGATCTTGTCGATACAGCACCAAAACCAGTTGTTGAAAAAGTATCAAAAGAAGAAGCCGAAAGTATTAAGAAGAAGCTTGAAGAAGCCGGCGCACGCGTTGAAGTTAAATAATCAATATAGCAATTCGGAAGTGGGTATTTATATGCCCACTTCCATTGTGTTTTTAAGAAAGATGTTCATAAAGCGATTATACTCGCTGGATTTAATACAAGGAGAGTGCTTTTGAGACCGATCAAAAGTTATTCCCGCATTTCCAAACGGTTTGAAGAACTCGGACTGCCCAAGGTTGATGTTCCGAATTTGTTAGCGATGCAGATTGATTCATTTGATCAATTCCTGCAACGTGACATTCATCCGCAGAAAAGAGATGAAGCCGGATTGGAAGCAGTTTTTCAATCGATATTCCCACTTGTGGATGCCAAGGGTAATTACCTGATGGAATTCATTGAGTATCATGTGTTAAAGGAAAAATACTCGATTGAAGAATGTATTGAGAGAAATCTTACATACAATGCACCGCTGAAAGCTAAGATGAAGCTTACGATCTATGAGGATAACAATGGTGTTAAAACACTCAAAGATCAGATTGAACAGGATGTATTCCTTGGTGAAATTCCATTGATCACAGACCAGGGAACATTCATCATTAATGGTGCAGAAAGAACGATCATCTCGCAGTTGCATCGTTCTCCAGGGGTGTATTTCTCAGAAGAAAAGCATCCCAGTGGTAAAATGTTATATTCAGCCAAGATCATTCCATATTCCGGATCATGGCTTGAATTCACAATCGATATCCATGACGTCATGTACGTCCATATAGATAAGCGTAGAAAACTGCCTGTAACTGTCCTGCTTCGCGGTATTGGCATTTCCACCAATAACGACCTGCGGGAGATATTCTATAAGAAAGAAAACATGCGTATCACCGATGCAAAAGGAAAATTCCTTTTTGCAGATATCATGGTTGATGGTAAATCCGAACCGATCGCATTGGCAAATGAAGAGGTTACTGATGAACTGATCAAATCATTGGTAGAACAGGGCATCGGAAAGGTTGATGTCATAGCTGATGAAAGTGATATGCATCGTCGCATCCTGGAAAGAACGATCGAAAAGGATCCTACTTTAAACCAGGAAGATGCGGTTAAAAAGATATATGCTTTGATCCGACCGGGTGAGGAACCCACTTTTGATGCAGCGATGACTCTTGTTGAGAAAATGTTCTTCAACGAGAAGCGCTATAATCTTGGAAAGGTCGGACGCTATAAAATGAATAGTCGTTTGGATCTGGATACAGATCCGAACACAGTCACTCTGACACAGAATGATTTTGTTTGTATCTTCAATACCTTGATCAATATCTTCAAGGATGAAGATGAAGTCGATGATATTGACCATCTGGCAAATCGTCGTATCCGAACCGTTGGTGAGTTGCTTGAAGAGCAATATACATCAGGTTTGAATATGGTGGCTAGAATTGCCTTGGAAAGAATGGCAATTGCGAATTCAGATGAAGTAACGGTGCATGACCTGATCAACAGCAATGCACTTATCGCAGTTGTTAATTCCTTCTTCCTGACAGGTCAGTTGTCGCAATTCATGGAACAGACCAATCCATTGGCAGCCCTGACGCACAAAAGACGTTTGTCTGCGCTGGGACCTGGTGGTTTGACACGTGAAAGAGCAGGATTTGAAGTCCGTGACGTTCATTATTCACATTATGGACGTATTTGTCCTGTGGAAACACCGGAAGGACCG
The DNA here is from genome assembly GCA_035402645.1 of Candidatus Cloacimonadota bacterium. Lineage (GTDB taxonomy): Bacteria > Cloacimonadota > Cloacimonadia > Cloacimonadales > DAONDQ01 > DAONDQ01. The sequence continues at coordinate 50,242 of DAONDQ010000008.1, forward strand.
AATATCGGTTTGATTTCATCACCTGCGATCTATTCACGCATCAATGGTCTTGGTTTCCTGGAAACTCCATACATCAAGGTTGTGAATGGGAAAGTGACAAATGAGATAGAATTTCTTGATTCATCTCAAGAAGAAAAATATACCATTGCACAGGCGAATGTAACGATCAATGCAAAGCTGAAGATCGTCGATGAATTCATTTTCGCAAGGAACAAGGGTGAATTCATCCAAGTGAAGCCTTCCGAAGTGCAATTCATGGATGTATCACCACAGCAGATGGTATCTGTTTCCGCTGCCTTGATCCCATTTCTTGAGCATGACGATGCCAACCGTGCATTGATGGGTTCCAACATGCAGCGCCAAGCTGTTCCACTGTTGAATCCTCAGGCACCTGTCGTTGGTACCGGAATGGAAAAGATCGTGGCGAAGGATAGCGGTAGTGTTGCTTTGGCACCATTCGATGCTGTCGTAACAATGGTCACTTCCTCCTATATCGATCTTAAGCCGACGAATGAGAAGGATGATGCCATATACTTAGGTGTCAGCAACCGCATCCATCTCAAGAAATTTGTACGTTCCAACCAGGATACATGTATTACCCAGAGACCTATCGTAAAGATCGGCGATGTCGTTAAAAAGGGTGATCCAATATCTGATGGACCCTGTATTGAAGGAGACCGTCTCGCATTGGGTACAAACATGCTGGTTGCATTCATGCCGTGGTATGGATATAACTATGAAGATGCGATCATTCTCAGTGAAAAGGTAGCAAGGGAAGATTCTCTTACATCGATTTACATCGAGGAATTGGAAGTATTAGTTCGGAATGTCAAGAATGGTAAGGAAGAACTTGC
>DAONDQ010000009.1:0-49184 GCA_035402645.1 Candidatus Cloacimonadota bacterium
GCAGTTTAATCTACATATTGAGATCGATCTGAAACTTGAATCTGTGGATGAAACTCACGAAAAAAAACTGACTAATCCAACCATGCAGGATATCCAAAAAATCAATCCTGATCTTGCCAAGTTTATCGAAATTACGGATTCCTATATCGATAATGATCATGGTAGCCATAAGTAATGTTATTCCTGCTTTTCCTTTTACCGAGTGTATTTTATAGCGCATTCCTTATATTTCTTGCTCTCGGATATTTCAGGCGTCCTTATCCCGATCAGATCACAAAAGAGCAGAATATTTCAATTATCGTTGCAGCACGAAATGAAGAAGAAAATCTCGATCACTTATTAACTTGTTTAAGTTCACAAGATTACCCTCTCGATTGTTATGAAATCATTATTGTCGATGACCGTTCAAATGATTCCACACCAAAGATGCTGGCAAAATACGCTGAACAAATTTCCAACATGAGATATACAAGAATTGAGCAGGAAAATCCAAATATTCTTGGGAAGAAGAATGCCATCAATACGGGTATCGGCATTGCAAAATATGATGTCCTTGCCTTTACCGATGCTGATTGTTCACCCGGAAAGAAATGGCTGAAAGAGATCAATCGTTTCATGACTCCTGATACAGACATGCTTGCAGGATATTCTCCGCTGGAGATTTATGGCAAACCCTTACCGTCATTGTTGAAGAAATTCGAGAGAACTGTTTATGCTGCTGTTGCATGTGGAAGTTTTGGTTGGAAGCTTGGCATGACATGCACAGCCACAAACTTTATTTATCGTCGCTCTCTTTTTGAGAAAGTTCATGGTTTTGAATCGATTGGACATGTCCGTTCAGGTGATGATGACCTGATGATGCTTAAAATGATGAAATACACACGTACGATCAATTATATGACAACTCCCGATTCCTATGTGCCTGCTCGTTATTCCCTTCGCCTGGATTCACATATGGCGCTTGAAACACGAAGAGCATCCAAGTTCAGATACTTTCCCATGTATTTGAAACTCATCGCATTCCTGGTATTCATTTTTTATTTTCTATTCTATCTTGTTTTTGTTCTGACCCTGACCGGTCATCTGTATTGGTATCAGTTCATCATGTTGCTGATCATCAAGACAATGGGCGAAATGTGTTTTGTGCTTCCATTTTTAGTCATGGTCGACCAAGTAGGTTTATTCTGGGCTTATCCGGTCCTTACTGTTTATTATCCTTTCCACTTTCTCTTCTTTGCATTAAAAGGAACATTCGGTTCATATAAGTGGAAAGAGAACTGATACAGATAGAGGTGTATTATGCATGATCCTGTCATTATCGGTATTGCCGGAGGCACTGGCTCAGGGAAAACCTGCATTACAGACGCAATTCATGAAGAAGTGAAGGATGAATTGACCATCATTTCACAGGATTCATATTATAAACCCTTCGAAGGTTTACCCCTTGAAGAAAGAAGTCAGATCAATTACGACCATCCAAGTTCGCTGGATATGGATTTACTGATTCAACATGTGCGTGCCCTGAAATCCAAGGTTCCCATTGAAATGCCATCCTATGATTTTAAAAATCACTGCAGGAAACCGGATACCATTCGGAAAATACCTAATCCGATCATCATTGTGGAAGGTATTCTGATCTATGAAAATGAAGAATTGAGAAATCTCATGGATATCAAGATATTTGTCGATACGGATGCGGATATTCGTATTCTTAGACGTATCGAAAGAGATATCAGTGAAAGAGGGAGAACCCTTGAGTCCATTATTCATCAGTATCTTGAAACTGTCAGGCCAATGCATATCCAATTCGTGGAAACTACAAAGCGTTTTGCAGATGTGATCATTCCGGAAGGTGGTCAAAACAGGATTGGCATCGATATGCTGGTGTCGAGGATCAAGGCTTTATTGAATTAGTGCTGTCCTGAACGATATAGATAATTGCGTATAATCCTTGTATTCAACCAATATAATGGAGTTGATAACGGGGCAAACACGATACCCGCAAAAACCACACCCACGATCATCTTCAAAACACTCATGATGACATCCCTCATACTGTATAGATCGCCGAACATGATATTGGTATTGATATCGTAGCGATAGAATAGGTGAATCTTGAAAGGCAGGGCAACCAGCAGAATGAATACCTTATATAAAAGAAAGGAAAGAACAATCAGGGTAAAACGTACCAACAAATAGCGCATTACATCCAATGTCTTATGATTCAGCAGGTATTTTGCCCTTCGAAAGCAATATCTGAAACTTCTTCCTTTTACTGCTCTCTCAAGTGTTGTATCCATCATGAACTGCATAATGATCCATGGGAAAGTGATGAATACGATCAGAATTCTATATGTAAATTCATAAGCATCGATATGAAATGGGATCAGATTGCCCAACAAATGATAAAGAATAAGAAGTATCGATAGAACAAATAGTTCCAAGAGCATGACAAAAAGGAACTGCATGATCAAGGGAATACCGTAATTTACGAATATCACAGGCACATCTGACCACTGGATGACATAGTGATTCAGCCTGGAACGGTATTCCATCTCTGTGAGCATATGCATGATAAAGATGGCAATGATATAGGTTGTAACCAGGAAAAGGGTGAGAGGAAGAAAACCAACATCATTGGTCATTAAAGAAGACAACAAAGAATACAGTGATTCATTATTCAACGAAATAAACAAAAGATTCGGCAAAAAAATGACTTGAAGTCCACTCCATCCTATGAAAAAGAAACCGATGATTCGAATGATCTGCCAACTGAGGGGTCTTTTAACAGGAATGTTTCGTATATCTGCTGAATTTGTAACTGCTGAATCTTCAACAAAGTGTTGTTCGGAATGTTCATCCAATTGAGAAGGAGAATCATCAATCATGACGGAATCATGTTCAGCGGGTATCAGCGATAAATCCTTTTCTTCCGTCATATATACTCCTGTCGATTAATGTGAAACCATTGTTCACGTTTAACAGGTATGTCAATAAAATTCCACAACATGATTGATTCTTACGAATATAAGTGAGATGTGAGAATATTACATATGTGGAATATTGGGAGATAATTGTCGATCGCCAAGAGAGAGTAGAAAATCGCTAATACAATAATGACGTTAAGACTTAGACTATGAGATAATATATAAAACTAGTTTATTTTTTTTCTTTTTCCATGAATATACGGCCGGAATTTCCATAATATGCAAATATCTAAGACCTAAATCTTTTCGTATTCTTTCTTGACAAGTGAACTACCTTTCATATCATAACTACAAAAGTATTAAAGAACTTATGGGGTTTATTATGGAACATACAAATTTTCAAAAAGTTGGAATCTATGTGGATGTCTCCAACATTGCCCAAAATGGCGGTTATGGCATGCAATATGATGTACTCCGTGAATTCGGATGCAGGAATTATGGTGTAGCCGTTCGATTGAATGCCTATGTTGCCTTTGACGAAGAAAAATCGAAAACCAATCCTGAGTATAGAGTGAAATCATTAAATTTTCATGCCACATTACGTGATTTTGGATATAAGGTGATCGTGAAGAAAGTACATTTCTTCTATGATGAATTCGGTAATCGATATGGAAAGGCTAATGCCGACCTTGATATGGCGGTTGATGCTCTTTCGCAGTCAGACAGATTGGATTCTGTACTGCTTGTAACAGGAGATGGTGATTTTGCCCAAGTGATACGAGCTTTGCAAAATAAGGGCTGCCGGGTCGAATGCCTGGCATTCAGGAATGTTTCACATCTTCTAAAGATGGAAGCTGATGTTTTCACATCTGGATATCTTGTTCCCGATCTTTTACCACCGATCAAGGAATATCCGGAAGCAACCCTTCAGCTGAAATGGGGTGAAGAAGACAGTGTCGTCAGAGGCATTTGTTATGCATTCTATCGTGAGAAGGGATTCGGTTTCATGCGTGTATTGAAAAGTTATCAGGGTGGTTTGTGGATCACGGATTCAAGGAAAGACGATTCACCGTATATGACTGTATTTGTCCATGAATCTCAAGTTCCTGACAGCATCTCAGTCTTTTCATTACCCAATCGTGACCAGGTATTTGAATTCAAACTTCAAAACGGCGAAAAAGGTATGCAGGCAGTTGATGTAGTCGCAATCTCTCCTACACAGTAATTCATCGTATCTTATGAAGGAAAGAACCTTCATTTCATATATTTCAGGTATTTATTATTCAGTAAGAACTCATCCGTAAGGATGAGATTCTTTTTTACGGCTCGCATGATTACTTTAAAGTCATCGGTTTTCGGGTCTGGATTTTTAATTCTATTGATCTTCGAATCAGGTGTTGCCGAAGCCTTTTGAATATTGTATTCATAGAAATCCTTAAGGCTCAAACCTATGAATTGCTTACCAAAAGCAGCATCACGGAATTTCTTAGCATTTGGAGATGTGATTTTCTGAATATAGAATGACTTAATAACACCATCCTTATCAAGTGCCAAAAATACCTGGATTCCACCATATTTCCCTTTCTGATTAACTCCATGAATATATCCAATCAGTTCCTTACCCTTATATATCTGGTACATTGTATACGGAACATCGGCAGTCTCATATAACCCCTGGAACTTATCACCAAGTCTCTGTTCTATTTTAGTGAGGAGCGGAGTTCCACCTTTCTGGGCAATTGAAACGTAAAGAGTCTTGTATCCGGTATTATCGGGGAAGAGTTTCTTGACGTCTCGATCAGGATCATTTAGGTCACAACCAACCGCTGCTGATAAATATCCTGCAAACATGATCAGCGTAACGAAAAGCAATAGAGTTTTCATCTTTTTATCCTTTATAATCTGTGATAATAGTATAATTGCATGACTGCCATATGGAGATTCGACTGATGATCATATTCAAGCAAAGAGCGGAATGTGAGATCATTCAGAATGGTATAGGAAACTCCAAATGCAATTTTATAATTATAAAGATTATTCATTTGCATGATCACAGGCTGAGATTCGAATTTTAATCGATTCTCAGGTAGAATGTTCACTGAAAATCTTGATAATAAGGCATAATGAATTGTAACATCGTCCTTTTTACCTGAAAGAAAATCAAACTTTCCTTCAAAATGTGAATATGCCACTGAAGCATCTGCGCCTATGAAATTCATGTCATGAAGATCATGATCGATCAAATGGTATCCTACGGTATTCAGCACTTTTCCATCACTATAAGAGACTCCAACGGTGTAATTGTCCCGGTTATAGACACCATAACCCAACCTGCCTGAATAATAGTGATTCCCTCTCCAATACATGGGTAAACCTGAACCTGAAGTGGCAGATACCGATGCATCCCCCCATTGAAATTCTCGAGATAAACCGGTTCCCCAGTCACGATCGAATTCAAACCCATGCATTGTAAAGTTATGGAGAAGTTCAGCATGATAATCAAGGTAGGAACTCAAACCTTGAGCAGGTCTGTCGTGACCGATCCAAAGATCTGAAACAGGGGTCTTGAATTTTATATATGCATTGTAGAATTGAGATTCAAAAACCGGTTTCCCTGTCTGATTGTAAGCTACTCGAGATTGAATTGCCAATGTTGCAATGTCTTTGGTTGATGATGATACCTTCTGAACATAATCGAAACCAACAGAAGGTTTCTGCATTGCTTCCAATTGTGTATCTGAATACATGATGAAATGATCAGCTTTATTGGAAAAACCACCGACCCCCTGCGCTTCTAAATATAACAGGGACGTACCTGCGATCAGTGAGCTGAAGGAGGAAACAAAAAGCAGAATCAAAATTCTTTTCATGAACATTCTTTATTCACCATCATCATATAATTGTAAGTTATCGGGGTACTGGTTGCACCCCGATAACCATTGATATCATTTATATCTTGAGTGTAAAAGAACCTTTAGAGATTACACTCTTGCCTTGCATGAATTTAAGATCGACCTGCCAAATACCGGGCATGACAAAGTTCAAAGGAAGAAGATAATTTCCTGCCTTATTGATTTGCATTGGCTGATCATTCACCGCATGCATACCCTTCATGGAAGGCATATCATAACTAACAAAGACCTGGTAAGATTTCACAGCTTTCTTCTGCTTATCCATGATATTGACTTTCAGCGTGTTTGCTCCCATTTTGGGTTTCTTGGTAAATTCATAAGTGAAATACGTGTTCTTATCAAGAGCTACTTTTTTCCCATAACCTGGAAGAGTGACTGTTGCTGCAGAATGGTTCTCATTCGCTCCACCACCTTTTTGCTCGACTGAAGCCACTTGTTTAGCATTGATTGTATTATTGTGCATTTGGCTGCATGAAGAACAGCTTCCTTCAGCAAACATAAGGCTTGAAGCATACAGTATTACGAATACGATTACGATCGATTTCATTAAGTTCATCTTATTCTCCTATTATTTATTTTATCTGACAAAATTAGGCACAGCCCTTACTGGGAAGGCAAGAATCGGGACCATTATAGATCTGTCCATCCTTGAGTTCAACAATTCTGTCTGCTATTTCTGCAAGTAATGGGTTATGGGTTACAAGAATGATTGTTATACCTTGCCTCCTGTTCAAATCGAGAAGTATTTCACCGATTTCAGCGCTTCTTCTAGTATCGAGATTTCCCGTCGGTTCATCCGCGAGTAGGATCACGGGTTCATTGATGAGTGCTCGCGCTATTGCCACACGTTGCATCTCACCGCCTGACAATTGACTCGGCAGATGGTTCAAGCGTTGATCTATTCCCAGTTCTGTTACGAGCTTGTTCAGGTTCTTTTCCATACCCTGCTTTTTATAAAAAGCGAATGGAAGCATGATATTCTCTTTAACAGTTAATGTGGGGATGAGGTAGAATTTTTGGAATATATAACCATAGTTTTCTCGACGAATGCGAGTCAGTTCATTTTCCGACATATCCTTCCCATCACCGATGATATTCCTTCCGTTCACTTTCAGACTACCTGAAGTTGGATTATCCAAACATCCAATGAGATTGATCAATGTTGTCTTTCCTGAACCGGAAGGTCCGATGAATGCAACAAATTCACCTTCCTGAATGGAAAGACTGATTCCGTCAACCGCATGTATCTCTTCACTTCCGCGATGGTAGGTCTTATGAAGATCGATGGCTTCAAGGAGAACTTTTTTTTGGTTTTCCATCACTCCACCTCACTTCGTATGGCTTCAATCGGTCTAATACTTGCAGCTCTCCAGGCAGGGTAAATCCCACTGAGGATACCAATTAACAGGATGATACCGATCGTAGAGAACGTTAATTGCCAGTTTATCTGAATCAAAGATCCGGTTGGTGAATAAGGAAGAATGTTTCGGATCAGTACTTCTGTTGCTTTTGATAGTAGAAATGCAATCGTGCTTCCCAGGATACCACCTAAAAGACAAAGAATAACGGTTTCCATCCAGATCAGCCTGAAAATGTCACCACGCATGGCACCCATGCTCTTCAAAATGCCAATTTCTTGGAACCTCTCAAAGACGGACATCAATATCGTATTGATGACTCCTACCATGGCGATAAGGATAGCAATAATTGCAATTGAAAACACCATGACCTTTGCAGTTGCAACCAGTGTGGATATGGTAGATTTTACCTGTGCCATCGAAACAACCTGAACATCCGGGAGTTTATACAATTGATCTTCCAGTTTACTTACATCATAGTTCTTATTTACCTGGATTCCAACGGCAGTCAGCTTATTCTGTACATCAAAAATCTTCTGGATTGCCTTGATCGGTACGAATATGGTGCCATCATCCTGTGTACCGGTTCTTTTCAATATTCCAACCACTTTTAGTTCAATGTTCTTTTCCGGGATGAGAAGGATATCGCCAACTTCGCGCTGCTCCAATTCAGCAGCTTCGTATCCCAAAACAGCCTCATAGGCATCGGGGTTGGTGAACCACTTACCATTGCTGAACTCCAAGAATGATTTCATTTTTGGATATGTTGCAGGATCAACTCCCAGGTATGCACTGGTACCGCCGTTTTCTCCCTTATTCGGATCAAAAACAGCTTGCATGACCATCGGTGTGAGTTTATTGATTGCAGGATTATTACCGAGGTTTTTGGCAATGTTCTGATCCATGTACTTTAAGCCGGTTCCACCTTTCAGCATGAGAGTCGCGGCTTCATACGGACATCCTTTGGCTGTCAGGAGTACTTGGTATCCCATGTTATCGATATCTTTGTTAAGAGATTTCTCATAACCCTGATTGAAACCAAGCAAGCTCAAAAGTACCCAGGTCGATAATGAGATACCGATGATTGTGAGAATACTGCGGGTTCTCTTCCGTAAAAGGTTCTTGTATGCTATCTGATAAATATTTATCACTTTGAACTCCTTATTTACTACACACAATGAAATAATACTCTGCGAAAATAATTCGACAAATCTTATTTTGAGTAAGATATCATGAGTTATAACTCAATATAATTGCAATTAGATGTGTTTGTGAATAGCATTCAAGAGTCTTTCATAGAATAGCATGAGAAATGTCGCAAAACTTCAGATGAATAAACCTTGAATCACACCTAACAGTCTCTTAGATCTTAAGAGAATCTTGGGAGAGGCTTAAGAGAGGTTTAGCGGATGCTTAAGTTTATCTCTTATGTTATTCTATGAGTCTAAATAAGTTGACACTCGTAACTTCATAAGTAGTTTTTATATATATTCTAAGAAATTCAAGCTTCTTGACATGGAGGTAAGAATGAGAATTGTGCTTTATCTTACGATCTTTCTATTTCTCACTTCGCTCGTACAAGTTCTATCAGCTATCGATATGCAGCCTTACCTGCAGACACCTACTCCCAATTCAATGTATGTGTGCTGGCACGCCTCGAGTGGTACAGAATCACGAGTTGAGTATGGCACAACGAGTTCATTGGGTTCTAGCGCAACAGGTTCCCTTTATTCCTTCAGCAGCAGCGTGAAATGGCATTGGGTGAAATTAACCGGACTACAGCCTGATACACAATACTATTACCAGTGCCATACTGGAACGCAGGTTTCATCTGTATATTCATTTCGAACTCCACCCGCAATCGGTACAAGATCGGGTCATTCTCGATTCCTGATCATGGGGGATAGCCAGCAGAATTCAGACGTGGCTTCCAATATCGTGAACAAGGTTGTTCAAAAAATGACTGAGCTATATGGTTCTGAATGGTATAATCAGGTGGAAATGATCTGCCATATGGGAGATACGGTTTACCTGGGAATCATTTTGTCTTCCTACATGTCAGAACATTTTACACCTTATGCACCTATTAGTGCAAATATCCCGATCATGGCTGCAACCGGAAACCATGAATTTGAAAATTCCTATTTTTATAATTATCGAAAAGTCGAAGATATCGCAGGACCGGAAGGGGAGAAGTATTTCAGTTTTGATATCGGCACCATGAGATTTATCTTTCTGAATACCAATATCTCTACTTCCACAGAAACTACCTGGCTCCAGGGATTGATAACAGATGCGCAGACAAATGCCAATCTAGATTGGGTATTCACATTCGGTCACCATCCTGCATATAGCGAGATTTGGCCAGACGGCAATCTCTCCTGGATGCAGAGCACGGTGTTACCAACCCTTGCTTCCTGTGACAAGGCAGCCCTGATTGCCGGTGGACATACTCATGCCTATGAAAGAGGAATTACTGCTGATGGTCATGTTACGACTCTTATCAGTGGTGGGGCAGGGGGAACATTGGATCGTTGGGGAATGTATTCCAATCAGACTGATTACAACAATACGGTCAAATCACTCGATCAATATAATTTCATTCTTGTCGATGTTGATCTCGCAAACAAATCCTACACTGCTACCATGTATAGCCTTGGTAATTCCAATAAGAGTCGTGATAATGAGATCATGGATCAGTGGACTTACAATGGTCTCGCGTCTCCTGAAACAGCACCGATCACTGAAGCGCAATCTGCTGCAACAGGTAGCCAGATGATTTTGACTGCAAGCCCCGCTACTCATTCATATACGGAAATGAGTACGAGATATCAGATTTCAGCAAATATCAATTTCACGTCCACCATCGCTGATATTACCCGGCAAAAAACTGATGTTTACAGTGATACCGGAAGTCCTTTATGGCAACCGGTGGATCAGAATGCAGCGCTCGATATCTGGAGAGACCAGGTTCCTGCAGGAGCATTGACAAATGGAAACACCTACTATTGGCGGGTGAAATCAAGAGATGCTTCCGAAAAATGGTCTGAATGGTCTTCACCAGCATCATTCATCATGCAAACACAAACACCAAGAGCTGATTTCAAGATTCACGATTCAGTTGTAGAAATCAATGTGCCGGTATATTTTGTGGAATCATCTATTGGGATTGCGACTTCTTATTCATGGGATTTGAATGGTGACTCCCTCATGGACAGCAATCAGCGAGACCCGAACTGGACATATACCACCCCCGGAACATACAATGTAACTCTCATGGTGATGATTGGGGGACAACAGTATACTACTACAAAACAGGTGACTGTTAATGGCGGTTCATTAGATAGTCCTGAAAACCTGAAAATCACCCATAATGCGGGGGATATCCATCTGCGTTGGGATCCAGTATCGGGGGCGACAGGATATCGGGTTTATTATTTCACAGATCCGGTAAATCCAAGTTCTATATCATGGGTGGATTCATCGACAAATGAAATCACACTATCAGGAATGGCTTCTGAGAACTGGAGATTTTTCAGAGTAACATCCTTGCGATAATCGATTCTCATAAAATTATCATTATCATGATTTCAAATAATATTCGATGATAATCATGGCATCGATGAATATATTTAAATGCATGTGATACATATAATTACATTGACTCCCATATGGTAATGCATAGATGTGATTTAGGGGAGATTATGCGTTACATTATTTTTATAGTCATGTTCTTCGCAGGTTCATTACTTGCCGTTGATAGGGAGATGAAACCCTATCTGCAAACGCCAACACCGACATCCATATATGTCAGTTGGCTCGGTTCTTCTTCAGAAGAATCAACTGTCCAATACGGACTTACCACTAACTTGGGAACGACATCGACTGGAAGTGTTTATACATTTGCTTCGGATTTAAAGTGGCATTCCGTAAAACTGCAGAATCTGAAACCCAATACACATTACTACTACAAGTGTATTACGGGAAATCAGCAAACAAACCTGTGCAGTTTTACGACAGCACCTACCAGAGACATACCGAATGCACATTTACGTATTCTCTTCATGGGCGATACACGCACTAATACAAATGATCTGATAAATCTGCTCAATTCAGTACAGTCAAAAATGTATGAATTATATGGTTCTAATTGGCGCCAGGAAATCAATCTCCTTTGTCATGTTGGTGATCTGGCAACCTGGGCAGGGCAACCTGACCAGTTCGCAGACCAATATTTCTATCCATTCAGTGTATTGAGTTCATCCATTCCGATCATGGTTGCAACAGGGAATCATGAGGCTGAAAGCCCGAATTATTATAATTACATCAAAACAGAAGATATTGCCGGTCCGGAAGGAAAGATATACTTTTCATTTTCACTTGGTGATGCAAGATTCATATTTATGAATTCCAATACCAAAGGATCGACGCAATTAAACTGGATCTCCAATCAATTGAATGAAGCCGCGAATAATGACAGTATCGATTTTATCTTTGGTGTATTACACCATTTTGGTCATAGTGAAATGAGGACTGTGGATAATTTGAATTGGGTACAGTACAATGTGATACCATTATTCGCTTCACAGGCTAAACCGAATATGCTCCCATACGGTCATGCACACTGTTATGAAAGAGGAACAAGCCCGAACGGGCGGACTCGACTGATGTGCTGCGGTGGCGGGAGCGCACCACCCGATCACTGGACTAATGACGGTACGCAGGTCGATTATCCTGAAATACACTATGCACGTGATTGCTGGTTATATTCAATTGTTGATATCGATATGGAACATCGTACTTACACGGAAAGAACATTTTCAACCGGGAATGCAAATGCTCCATTAAACAATATTCAGATTGATAATTGGAATCAGACCTATGATTTGGTTAATTATGATGCAAAGGCAATCTCTGCGAAAGTCCTGGATGGTGGAAATGTAGAGCTGATTTCCGCACCGTCAATACCGTATGATGATTTCAATCTGATGTCTTCAGAAATTCAACTATCATCAAATAATAATTTCACAAGCAATATCCTTGATATAGTAAGAAATTGGATGGACGTTTACAGGGATACAGGGGCTCCGAACTACCAACCGATTGATTGGAATCATGACTTGAATCTATTACGATACCATGATGTCGTTAATGGGATGCAAAGCGGTCAGACCTATTATTGGAGAATCCGCTATCGAAGTCAGAATGCGGATTGGGGACAATGGTCTCAATCGCAGCAGTTTGTGAATTCGGTTTCTCCAATTTCAGCAGATTTTTCATATACTGGCAGTACAATTCAGAATATTCCCATTCAGTTCGTGGATACATCTGCGGGAGATGTCACATCTTGGGCGTGGGATTTTGATAATGACGGAATCATAGACAGCAGAGCCAGTGAACCTCTATGGACGTTTTCCTCCCTGGGGATGAAAGAAGTAAAACTGACAACCACGATCAATGGTATTGCATATTCATGTATCAAAGCCATTAATATTCAAACGTCAAGTTTACCTAATCCAGCGAATCTAAAAATAAAGGTACGGGATAATGATGTGTATTTATCATGGGATCCTGTACCGGGAGCATCTTTTTATCACGTTTTCTCTTATAACTCACCGGGGTTGGGTACAGAAACTTCTTTGAGAACTATTAATTGCACATCAGTGATGTTACCGAATCAAGCAGAAGATAAACATAAATTCTTTAGAGTGATTCCCGTACCGTGAGTATATAATAACAATGCACATCTTATTGATAGACAGAATATTAACGCTTGACAAATATCGTATTGTTCATATATTTATACACAAATAAAGACGGATAACACAAAAGGACGGTCTGAAGGCTTATGAAATACTGGATAGTTGTTTATTTCTGTCTATTCTCAATATTTCTTTATGCACAATCCATCGAAATGATGCCGTATCTGCAAACGCCAACGGCAACATCGATCTATGTGTCATGGTTTGGGTCTTCATCAAATCAATCAGTCGTTCAATATGGGACTACGACCTCTCTTGGATATTCTGCAAGTGGAAGTGTCGTTTCCTTTAATAGTTCAACGAAATGGCACAGTGTAAAACTACTGAATCTGGCTCCTAATACACTTTATTATTATCAGTGCATAACCGGTTCACAATCTTCTTCTATCTGCAATTTTAAGACCCCACCTATCCTATCAACACCGGATGCGCACCTTCGTATTCTATTCATTGGGGATACGCAATATGAAGATCCTCCTGTCATCACGAATGTTGGAGGCGTAGTATCTGCCATGCAATCAAAAATGAATGAATTATATGGATACGATTGGAAACAAAATATCAATCTGATTGCGCATAGTGGCGATATTGTGGAATGGGCAGGTTCAACGGATTCATTTATTGGTGAATATTTTCTGCCATTCAGGCAATTATCGTCCTCGATACCAAGTATGGTGGCAAGGGGAAACCATGATGGAGATTCATATTATTATGATTTTATGCAAACATCTGAAATAGCCGGACCTGAAGGAAAACACTATTACTCATTTGATTTGGGGAATACAAGGTTCATCTTTCTGGATTCGAATTTGGGTGGAGATACGCAATCAAATTGGCTAAACACAAAACTGACTGAAATAGAATCAAATGATAATATCGATTTTGTGTTCGTAGTCACACATCACTTTGGACATAGTGAAATCGAAGCGGTTACAACACCGGAAAGCAACTGGGTGCAGAATGAAGTGATTCCTTCTTTGGATCAACTATCCAAACCTTCTCTACTCTTCTACGGGCATACGCACTGCTATGCACGTGGGACGTCTCCAAATGGTAGGACAAAAATGGTGTGTGATGGGGGAGGCGGAGCTGATTTAGACCGTTGGAGTGATTCAACGAATCACTTTGATTATCCTGAAATACATATTACGGCAGATTATTGGACATACACTTTAGTAGATATCAATATTGCCGATCATTCCTACCAGGCAACCACATACACACTTGGAAACCATGATGTACCACTGGATAATGTGGAATTAGACAGTTGGACTCAAAGTGCTGCATCAGAATCATATAATGCGCTTTCTTTATCTGCCAAGGCACCTCCCAATGGCAATATTACACTTGTATCAACGATGCAGGATGCTGTTAGTTTATATGACATCATGTCATCTGAATTCCAGGTTTCAACTTCCACGCAGTTCACAACGAATCTATTGGATAGCAGCCGTAATTGGGTTGATTTCTATGAGGACAGTGGTACGCCTGATTATCAATTGAACAACATGAATGCAGGCATTGACCTGAAAAGATTGGAGATTCCATCCGGTTTGATACATTCTGGGCAGACATACTATTGGCGGGTGAGATATCGAAGTGAAAATGCAGATTGGGGGAATTGGTCAAGTCCACAATCCTTTACCTATTCATCTTCACCTGTGAGTGCAGATTTTACCTATCAATCAAATATAATGGCAAATTCACTTACCTGGTTCAATGACTTATCAGTTGGTGATCCTGATTCCTGGTTGTGGGATTTGAATGGAGATGGAATCGTTGATAGCAGGAGCAGAGACCCTTTATGGATCTTTAATACTCTAGGATTACATAATGTGACTTTGACAGTATCGATTAACGGTCAAACCTATTCAAAGACCAGGCAAGTAATGGTAAATCCCTCATTGATCAATTCGCCGGCGAACATTCATATCACACAAGTGTCAAATGGTGTGAAAATTTCTTGGAGTTCTGTTGCAGGCGCTACTTCTTATAGAGTATATTATTTTACAGATCCCAATCACCCATCTTATTCGAATTGGTTTGATTCTACTGCTACACAGTTGACGATTTCAAATAGTTCTGGAATTAGTAGCCGCTTCTACCAGGTTGTTGCTAGGCAATGATAATTAAAATTTAAAAGGCTGATGATCAATCATCAGCCTTTTATTTATGTTGGATTGTTACAGGTTTTTAGGGTTTTGCATCTTGCCCATGAAAAGGATACTTCCTGTGGGCTTGTGCATGATCATGAAAATGAAAGGATGGTCTGCACGGAAAATCACTGCCGGAGAGGATAAGGTCTTTCTCATCACTACTGCTGTGGAAGCGGATGCTTCAGTGCCTTCTTCATTCACGATCATGAATGCCTTGTGAATCACATTCGAAATATTTACCGGTTCATCCTTGATCATACGGCTGAAATCTGCATGACCAAAAGGTGTTTGCATTCCCATATCCTTGAGAATATCAGCCATTTTTTCATAGGACATCATCATTTTGAATTTGGGGATGGAAACATTCACTTCCTGTTTGCTCAGTTTATTCATCCATAAAGATAAATTCTCAGCATTGATGTTGTTTTCCAGTTCATTGATTCCATTGATCTTTTTGGGAAGAAGATATATCATTGATATCTGATCACCTTTATATGGAAGTTCGAGCATTTGATAATCACCAAGATCAGAGTAATTATAATCCGCAGTATCATTCATCATGAGTACTGTCGTATAATCGATGTTTCCCGTAGTGTCTAACAAACGAAAATCAGTTTCCTTGGTATTTTCAGTTTTGAATTGTCTTTCCCAATCACCCCTAAAATAGATTGCATTCACAAGGACCATGGCAGTGGAAGGATCGAGGATGTCTGGATTCACAATGGAATCGATGTTATGGTTTGTTTGTTTATCAACCCATTGATTGATTAGATCAGCAGATTCAACATTATTCCTAAAATTGAGAAAGGTCAATTCACTTGCATATGAACTGATGACCTGGTTGAAATAATCCTTTTGGAACTTGGATTTTAATTCTCCTGATGCAAAAAGTGCATTGGCAATGTTCAATTCGTATTCATTCTTTGTTGTCGAGTTGAGGATTTTACCTTGAAGGCTTTTAAAGGAAGATTGGAGGTCAACCTGCGGAAGAGTGAATCTCATCACGGAAGATATTTCCTTTTCAGTATTGCCTACAGCACCAGCCTCTACCATTCCAAATGCTGTCGATATGCTATAAGGTGAAAAGAGGACATTTGGGTTTTCCTTAGAAAGCCTTGAGTACATATCAAAAGCAAAAGCATTATTGTCAGAAACAAGTTCAGGTACATCAACAGAAGCTTGATTGGATGGAATGACTTTTTTCGTATTTGCACAACTCATAAATATAAGTGATATCATAAGTAGGATAAAAATTCTTTTCACAAATCCTCCATACATATTCTATATTGAATGTCAGTAGGTTGGATATGTATTTTGTCAAGCAATGAATCTTTTCACCATATTTTTTAAGAATACATCTTGCCAATGAATATGGGAATTTTATTCATGTTTCATGAATGCATTGGGAAGGGGAAGACTTTATGAATAAGATACGCAAAGGATTAACTTTCGATGATGTGCTCTTAGTGCCTCAAAAATCAAGTGTTTTACCAAACCAAGTCCATCTTGAAACCTCTCTTACGACAAACATCAAACTACAGATCCCTTTCGTGAGTGCTGCGATGGATACTGTCACCGAAGCGAAACTCGCCATTGCGATGGCAAGAGAAGGTGGGATTGGAGTGATTCACAAGAATCTGCCAATCGAAATCCAGGCTGAAGAAGTTAGGATGGTCAAACGCTCTGAGAGTGGAATCATTTATAAACCCTATACACTAAATCCTAATGACAGCATTCGGAAAGTATTGGAATTGAAGCATAAACACCAGATCGGTGGTTTCCCCGTAATCCAGGGGAAGAAACTAGTCGGCATCCTGACCAATCGTGACCTTCGTTTTGAAACTGATCTTTCAAAAACAGTGAAGGAACTGATGACTCCTGCATCCAAGCTCGTCACTGCAAGGTTGGGTACAAACCTCGATGATGCTCGAGTATTGCTGCATAAACACAGAATTGAAAAGCTTCCAATTGTAAATGATAAAGGTGAATTAGTGGGCATGATCACAGTGAAGGATATCATGCAGAAGATCGATTATCCCAACGCAGCTACCGATGCAAAGAATAGATTACTCGTTGCTGCTGCTGTTGGTGTCAGCGGGGATTATCTTGAGAGAGCGGCAGAGCTGATCAATCAAGGGGTTGATATTTTGGTCATTGATACTGCCCACGGACATCAGCAGAACATGAAAAGAGCCATCACCACTCTGCGCAGCCGGTTTTCTACAGAGATCATTGCAGGAAACATAGCCACTTCACAAGCTGCCAAATATCTTGTGGATGCGGGTGTGGATGCCATCAAGGTTGGAATTGGTCCAGGCTCGATATGCACAACAAGAATCATCGCTGGAATTGGAGTTCCCCAACTTACAGCCATCATGGATTGCGGGGAAATTGCCAGGAAAGCAGATATCAGATTGATTGCAGATGGCGGTATTAAGTATAGCGGTGACATTGTGAAAGCTCTTGCTGCAGGTGCTGATGCTGTCATGATCGGCAGCCTCTTTGCGGGTACTGATGAAAGTCCAGGTGAATCTGTGATCTATAATGGGAGAAGATTCAAGAGTTATAGAGGCATGGGCTCTATTGGCGCTATGAAGCAGGGAAGCAAGGATCGTTACTTCCAGGAAGATGCAAAGGATGAAAGCAAACTTGTTGCTGAAGGTATCGAGGGTATGGTTCCATACAAAGGACCTTTAAAGGACTTCATCTTCCAACTCGTTGGCGGATTACGTTCCGGTATGGGATATTGTGGCGCACAGGATTTGCCCTCCTTACGCAAGAATGCTGAATTCATCGAGATTACAGGTGCCGGTTTACGTGAATCACATCCTCACGATGTTAAAATAACCAAAGAGACTCCGAATTACTATTCAAGCGATGAATGAAATTTCTTCCCATAACCAGGCATATCTGAATAGCTATCTGTATCACCTGAAGGTAGAGAAAGGGCTTTCAGAAAATACGCGTGAATCCTACCGCAATGATATAGAATCATTCCTGCATTTTACTGATAAGGATTTTGAAAAAATCACCCCCAAGGACATCGTAAATTATTTTTTATTACTACAGGAAATAGGACTCACAAATAAGAGCATTTCAAGAAAACGTAGTTCAATAAAATCAATTTTCACTTTTCTCGAAAGGGAAGAAACCGGCGTATCACTCAATTTTGAAGAAGTGCCGAAAATTAAATACGGGCAGAGCCTTCCAGATGTATTAAACCAGGATGAGATGATTGGCATGCTTGACCAGATGCCTGTTGATACTCCGCTTCATATTCGGAATCGAGCGATGATGGAGCTCATGTACGCTACAGGAGTGAGAATCTCTGAAATGCTGAATTTAACGCTTCATGATTTGCAAATCAATGAACAACTTGTCCTCATCCATGGTAAGGGAAAGAAACAGAGATTGGTACCAATTGCCGAAAAAGCCCTTGAATATGTCCAAATATACATTCGAAATGCACGACCGGCCATCCTGAAATTCAGGGAAACAGATACTCTTTTTCTGAATCACTCGGGGAAAAAGATGTCGAGAATGGGATTCTGGAAAATTTTACAACAGACAACTCTTGAAGCGGGAATTCGAAAACATATAACACCTCATACGATCAGACATTCTTTTGCGACTCATTTATTGGAAGCTGGGGCAAATTTAAGGGTCGTACAGACACTTTTGGGGCACGCAAGCCTCAATACGACACAGATTTACACGAATATCGATACTACCTATCTGTTGGAGACTCACAGGCTCTATCATCCAAGGGGTTAAGAAAATAATTGACCGATGACCATAATTAAATACAAGTTGAACAAGATTTGCATGTCTATAATGATGGAGGAATTATGAAGCACATAATAATACTACTTTTAGCAGTGATGATAATGCTTTCTGCCGGATGCCTTGATGCGAAGAAAGCGAAACCGACAGAACCTGTCGCTCCACCACCTGCGATTGAAGAGAAACCTCTTCTTCAACAAGCACAGGAAAAAGCCATTGAAGCTGACAAGCTCAATGCAGACAAGAAAGCCATTGATTCTGCCGAAGCCTATGAATCAGCACTTGATTTATTCCAGAAGGCATTGACTGAACCTGATCAACCTGATTCAGTTAAATTAGCAATCCAGCAGTCTATTCAAACGATGTTTAAGAACCTCAGCATCGTTGAAGAAAGTGCCGGGGACTACCCCAAAGCGCTTTTTTATATTGATAAGCGTTTGGAAACAGATTCATTGAACACACAATTGATCGGTAAGAAATATACGATCATGAAAGAGAATCTGATGGATGAAGCCGGTGGAGTTAAGGTATTGGAGAACTTTGCTTCTCGTCATGAATACTATGATTTCTATCTGAATATTGCTGATTTCTATGTTGCAAAGAACGATATTCCCACTGCAGTTAAATGGTTCGTGAAAGCAGATGCAACAAAGAAGAATCCGAAGGTTACCTATAATCTTGGAAAATATAGTCGTGATTTGAAGAACTATAATGATTCCAATAAATACTTCGAAGAATATCTGACCACGAGTCCAAAACCGGAAGAACTGAATCCCATCTATAAGATTCTTGGCGCAAATTACAAAACAATTGGCAACAATCAAAAAGCGATCGTCTACTTTGAAAAATCCTATGCACTGGAACAGGATCCCAAGATTGCCCTTGCTCTTTTTGACCTTTATTACAAGGCAAAGAATGACAAGATGACAATCAAGTATGCCACTCAAGTTCTACAGAACGATCCCAATAACAGTGATGTGATTTTCGTCAGAGGAATGAGTGAATACAATTTGAAAGATACGATTCATGCGAAAGCTGACTTTGAAAAAGTAGCGAATGATCCCAAATACGCAAAATATGCAAAGCAGTATTTGGACAGCATGAAATAAAAATTTCATTGGTAATTGGCGCTGTGTAAACAGCGCCTTTTATTTTGGAACCCCATTTACCCTGGAGATAGAAATGAAATACGTATTGTTTTGTTTAGCAATTCTCATGGTATTTGTTGCTTCCTGTGATAAACGAGACGGAGAAAAGCCCATTATAAGTCTCATTGCAGATACAGATAGTCTTTACAATGTGGCAAATCATGATACAGTAAATATTGTTTGTCAATTATCAGGTGATAAAACTTCAATTGCTGAACAAATTATCGATGTAACATATAACCCGGCAAATGTTTTTTTCTTAGGTGATGGCTCTTCTAATTATCTTGTAACAGATGAGGATGGCTATTCGAAGGGTTTGTTCAAGGTACATACCGGTTATTATGGTGACATCGCCATCAAATTCAGTCCCAGGCATTATCCTGAGAGAGCTAAGACGATCACTCTATTCGCTCAGGATATGCCTGTCATAGATTCGTTATATGCAGCAGATTCCAATTTTTCAGCAACCGATCCATCATTTACCGATATCACTGTGAAGATATCGAGTCATTCTCCAAACATAACCGGGAAATGGATTCACTTTGTAACTTCAGTAGGCACGAGCATTGATTCGATAAGAGTGCAGACAGATTCCACGGGAACTGCCAGAAATATATTTCGAAGAAATGCATTTTCAGGTACCGCTTCAATCCGTGCATATCTAGAAGTACATCCTGAAGATGTTCATTACTTGACGGTGCATTGCGAATGATGGAAAAGAAAAAAATATTGAAACTGAATACCGACCATTCCATCAAGGAAGTATTCAAGTTTGAAAGGAAGACAAAGCTGACAAGACCATTGATTGGTACTCGCATTCCTGCGGGATTCCCTTCTCCTGCGCAGGACTATGTGGAAGCATGCTTGGATTTGAACGAACACCTGATCAGCCATCCGAACTCCACATTCTTTGTGAGAGTGGATGGTATGTCCATGATCAATGCCGGTATACATCCTGATGATATTCTCATTGTCGATCGTTCTCTGGAACCGGTACACAACAAGATCGTAATCGCCATAGTGGAAGGTGAATTGACAGTGAAGCGTCTTATCATCGAGAAAGGAAGATATTACCTTTATCCGGAAAATCCTGATTTCCCATTTATCGAAATCAGGGAAGATAGTGATTTCACCGTCTGGGGTGTAGTCACCTATGTTATTCATAAAGCATAGAAATGCAGATTACTCAATCCAAACTAAGGAAAAGACGACCTGAGATTTATATGCTCGTGGATTGCAATTCATTTTATGCTTCTTGCGAGCGAGTTTTTAATCCAGGGCTGGAAGGCAAACCCATTGTTGTATTATCCAACAACGACGGTTGTATTGTCGCCAGGACGGCAGAAGTAAAAGCCTTGGGCATTCCCAATTTCGCTGCAGCATTTCAATATGAAGAGATCTTTCGTAAACACGACGTTCATGTTTTTTCGTCCAATTATACCTTATACGCTGACTTGTCTCAAAGAGTAATGAATACACTTGCCGAATTTGCTCCTGAACTGGAGATCTATTCCATCGATGAAGCTTTCCTGCTTTTTACGGGTATGGGGGACAGGGATTTGACCGAATTGGGTAAAGTGATAAGGCAGAAAGTCAAGCAGTGGATCGGAATACCTGTGTCAGTTGGGATCGGACCTACCAAGACACTTGCCAAGATTGCCAATCACATTGCCAAAAAGGTCAGGAAATTTGACGGTGTATTCAATATCATGAATCATCCCGAGATTGATAAAGTACTTGAATATGTAAAAATTGGCGATGTATGGGGCGTGGGACGTCAATACGAACGATTCCTCCAGCAGGCTCATATCATGAATGCACGCCAATTGCGGGATGCTCCGGATGCCTGGATCGACAAATATATGACCAGCGTAGGACATAAAACGGTTCTTGAGTTACGAGGTATTTCCTGTATTGACCTGGATACCATGATCCCATCAAAAAAGGGAATTGTATCTTCACGTTCCTTCGGTCATGACGTAACAGACCTCAAAGAACTGGAAGAAGCGGTTGCCAGTTATATGACTCGTGCTGCGGAGAAATTGAGGCAGCAGCGCACAGTCTGTTCATTTATAACTGTCTTCATAACCACGAACCGTTTTAAGGATCTGCCTCAATATTCCAATTCCGCTTCCATGCGGTTGATGGCACCAACTGCTTTCACACCATATCTCGTCAAACAGGCAATTCAACTACTTCATAAGATTTACCAAAAGGGTTTCGCATACAAAAAAGCGGGCGTCATGGTTACTGATATCACTTCTTATGAAAACTCCCCCCTTACTTTTTTTGAAAAAGCCTATGTTGACCATGAGCAAAAAAGACTGATGGATGCCGTGGACAGGATCAATAACCGTTATGGAAGGGATACTCTGTTTATTGCCAGTTCGGGCATCATCAAGAAATGGCATATGCGACGCATGAAACTATCTCCTGCTTATACAACCAAATGGGAGGATATTCCCAAGGTGAAGTGAGGAAGAGAGTTAAAAGGTAAGAATTAAAAGTTAAAAGTTGCAGAAGGAATGGCAGATATAAAGCTAAAAGCGAAAAGTTGCAGATGTCCTTCCCTTGGATAAAGGGAAGGTGGCACGGAGTGACGGATGAGTTTGATGTAGCGTCAGCAAACCCTATCTGTAGGGGCTGACGCCCCCGTCTGTCCAGATTGGGTTTGTTCGGAGGTCGGGTGCTACATTTGAGCCCTGAAAAGGCGATATAAATCATCGATATGAAGTCCGCACATCCTCCAATCTCGTTAGATCATTACTCTCGAAGGATGTTTGAACTCCATATCTTATACATAGGCGGTACTCAAGTTGTCTCAAGAACATTGCCATCTTTATCCTATGCCATACCAATCCATTTCCTAGCTCATTCCAATCCCGAGAGATTGGAAAGAGATTGGTATGGGATTGGAATCCCATTGGAAAGGGATTGGAATGCTTCATGGAGTTGGTAGGACAATTATTCCATGAGAATTTATTGAGATGATATTGTTGGATGAAATACGTATAAAAAAACACAGCGGAGTTACCGGGGATGGTAACTCCGCTGCTCGGAGGGCATTCTATGTAGGGTCTGTAGGCTCTTTCCTTATGCAAAAAAGGAACACGTGTGTCAAGGAATATTTTAAATAATTGAGATTTTTTTAGAAGTAAAGTATCCTGAATTTGTATAGAGGAATAGCAATTGAATATAATTCAGCAACTTGCGTAACTATTCATCAAATTAGATTAACAGTTAATAAATGAAATAATTTATAAATGAATTAAAATCATAGAATGTGGGCGGTAAATAGAATAAAAAAACGGGCATGATGATTCATGCCCGTTATGTTCTTAAATCTGTGCTCTATTTCAGGAACTCCCTGAAAACCTTGATCATACTCACGTGGTCTTCAACACCTGCAGTTTCCCGAATAGAATGCATGGCAAGCATGGGATTGCCAACATCGACAGCTGGGATGCTAAGTGAAGAAGAAACGGTTGGACCTATTGTCGATCCTGAAAGCATGTCAGATCTTCCCACGAATTTCTGGCATGGGACTTTCACCTTTTTACATAATTGTTCAAAATATGCGCTTGATTCAGCGGTCGTTGCATATTTGAAATTCGCATTTTGTTTGATTACAGGTCCACCATTCATCAGGGGTGCATAAGCTTCGTCATGCTTCTCGATATAATTTGGATGAAGGGCATGTGCCATATCCGCTGAAATGAAAAAGGAATTAGCCATGGCAATAGAGAAGGTTTCTTTTTTTGATGATTGGGAATATACGATTCGCTCGAGAATATTCCTTAGGAAACCTGATGCGGCTCCCATGCGGGTCATACTGCCAATTTCTTCATTGTCATAGAACATACCGACGGCTGTTGAGGTAGGAGAATCAATATCAGTCATGGCTGAAAGGATTGAATGGCACATGGAAAGATCGTCAAGCCGACCACTGGAGAAAAACTCGTTTTTCATACCCAGGTAGCGAGCAGGATCCACATCATACAGAAACAGGTCATATTCGCCGATCTGATCAGGTTTCACCTTTAAGTGCCTGGCAAGTAGGTTGAGCAGGACGCTTTGATCAGTGTTTTTATCAGATACCTGGATCAACACAGGAAGATGCGTTTGCTTATTGTATTCGAACCCGCTATTGATCTCTCGATTTAAATGAATTGCAGCATTGGGGATAATGGCAAGAGGTTCCTTGAGATCAACAGGGATCGATTCATATTGGTTATTTTTCCAAACCATTATTCTACCAGCAATGGAAAGATCCCGATCGATCCAAGTGCTGATGATTGGACCGCCATAAACTTCTACTCCAATGCGAATATATGATTTGATTCGTTTTTCACTGAAAGTCTTTAATTTCAGGGACGGGCTGTCTGTATGGGCTCCGATCAAATGAAAACCTGAATCCTGAATATTTTTACTGCCCACAATAAAGGCAATGATAGAGGATTGGTTTCGGCTGACAAAGTACTTATGACAAGGCTCGAGTTTCCATATTTCCTTTTCAATCAGTTTTTGGAATCCACATCTGACGAGTCTTTTCTCAATCTGTTCCGCAGCCTGGTATGAAGTTGGGGAATGATCGAGAAAATCAAACAGGTCAGTCATAATATGTTGTTTTGCTTTCATAGATCCTTCTTATTTGATGAGAACCATTTTACGTGTTGAGGATTGGTATTGATCTGCTTTCAAGCGATAGAAGTATACCCCGGAGGAAACTACGCCACCATTCTTATCCTTACCGTCCCACTTGATCTCACTGAGATTCAAACATGAAAATGATTGAACAATCTGACCTCGGACATTGTATATCTGAAGAACAGGATTCTTGATCGTTACTGGAATTTCAAAACGTATCAGTGTTTCAGGATTAAAAGGATTGGGTACATTTTGCATAAGACGTACTTGATTGGGTACCACAGCATTGGGGTCATCAACTGCCGAGGTATTTGCCATGATCGTGTTAGAAGGAAAACTCATGCCATTTGAATAAACAGCCCTGATATAGAACCAGTAATCCCTGTTCGGAGTAAGATGCATGGTGTAATGAGTGTCTGTTGTGTTTCTTCCACCGCTGAATGATGTTCCGTTGAGACTTATATAGATCGTAAAATGATCAAATTGGGGTGATTGATTAAAATCAAATTCCCAGTTCAAATGAACAGAATCCGCTGCGATAGAGGAAGTCAGGTTAAAAGGAGATGAAAGCCGCTGGAAATTAACATGAACGGTTGGTGATAATACATACGGTACAACAGAAACATTATTTTGAATGACTTCACCATATCCATCGAGATTGGCGTATAATGTATAATTCCCCTGGTAGATATCGACCAGGAAATTACCATCTGCATCTGGATTGATTGTTTGACCGCCGATTGAAACGAGGGCGGAAGATACATCATCAGTCGGTGGTGTGGTGGTTACGATACCGGGTAACGTTCCCAGTTCAGGATTGAGAATAGAACTGATCGAATCACCGCAGGAACTGATATTATGTAGAAAGATCCCGCCATTGCTTCCGTTGGCAAGAAAACAGGATGGATTTGATTGATCGTTGAATTCAGTCCGGTTGTAATCACTGCTGAACATAGCGGCTGATATTTCACCATCAGCGGAATTTGTACCACCTGGACGGTATACGTAAAGTTCATCCGGTGGACCGTTTGTATTTCCCAAACCGTCGAGTTGTGCATTGACCCTGTAAACCAGCAAGCCAGATGCAGGCAAGTGGTTATCAAATGAACCAGGTTCCTTTTTCCTGTATTCAACAATGAAATATTGGCTTGAATTTGTAGGACAGGGAATTTTATATGCATTATGGTTGGAATACGATAATGGATGTAACCAGTAAGTACCGCTTGCTGTGATGGTAGGAATTGAAGATATCCAATGACCGTATCTGTATTTCATATAGGAACAGGCATGTGAAGTTCCTGATTCCATTATATCCCACGGACCGAGACAGGTGATTCCATTACTATTGTAATGATATAAATCCGGGGCACCCATAGCATGGAACATTTCATGACAGAGGGTCGTAACATCATTCTGTGATTCAGGCTGGAAGGTATAATCATAAACGCGTTTGTTATTGATATAGGCAATTTGGCTGTTTAGCCAGTATCTGTGTGCCCAGAGAAGATCAGCCCATCCTTCGTTTCCGCCCCGAATGATGAAGCAGACATTGTCGAGATTGCCATTATTATCCGCATCGATATTCAAAGAAGTCGGGACTTGGGAAGCAATCGAGAGGACTGCATTTTTTAAAAGTGTCTGCTCTCTATCCATAGCTTCTCCACTTTGATAACCAATCGGATTTGTAGATGCATTATAGGCGCAATAGTAATTTCTCGGATGGGTATCCTGGTAGGAAAGGTTCGTTGTCATCGTACAAGTCGGGTAATAGGATGAATTTATGGAGAGTGTATTATACGATATTTCTTTGTAAAAATTGTACTCTGAATAATTTCCAGGTGTAGAGTCATTGAATTTTGCATCAAAGAAGGATCTTGGGTTTGTGAATTCATCCTGGTCAGAGAAACGGATAAAGATGACAATATTGTTTATAGTGCCGGTTGTAGGGGCTTTAGTGTCACGAATTAAATTCGAATCGAAGGTATGCCGTTTTTCCTTATACTCTCGATCCGATATCTTTTGCCATGGTATAAGTCCAACATCGGCAGGATTCACGGAATTTACCCGATAAGAGGAAGGTACCAAATGATCATTCTCTTTCATTGCATAATAATAATATCCATTTGATGCACTTTGTATAATTGTATAACCCTTGGAGTCGTGAAGCCAGTTGAAGAATTCATCACCGCTTGCAAAACAGGATATCTGTTCTCCATTGGGTTGAGCAATCGTCATTGGTATAGATGTAAAATAAGCAGCATTCAAATACAGGCATGAAATCAGTAACAGAGAGAGAAAAATGAATTTATACATATTGGAACCTCCTCATGAATCCTGTTAAATGCAATAAAGATTCCAGTCAAGACTTAACGGTAAAATTCACATCCTTCCACATGAAAGAATTTGTTTCTTGACGAATAGTATGATTTTCATACTCATTCCTGTGGGAGTGATAATGGGAAAAGATTTTTTACGGCTGAATGCATATACTTCAGAACGCCGAATCATCTATTTAGGATTTTTCACGGCATTTGCGGTTATGATATATCTCCTGGAATCTTTTATTCCGAAGCCATTGCCATTCCTAAAACTTGGTTTAGCCAATATAGTTGTTTTACTCCTGTTAACATCTGGATATTCATGGTATGCCCTGATTGTTGCAATTTCCAAAACATTGATAGGTGGATTGCTTTCAGGAACATTTTTAAGTCCGGGCACGGTGTTATCACTTGGTGGAAGTTTGCTCGCATTTCTGATCATGGTATTTGCAAACCGTGACCTGTTCGGATTCAGTACTATCGGCGTGAGTATTTGCGGTGCTGTTGCACACAATATGGGTCAACTTCTTGTTGCGCGGGTGATCATCATCAGGCAGGATTCCATATTTTATTTGACGCCTATCATGATTTTAGCGGGAATAGCCACAGGATTGATGATTGGATTCTTAACGGATGTATTTCGATATGCATTATCAAAGAAGGTATTGAATGGAGTTACTGGATAATATCCTGGCTTTTATAAAGAAGATCAAAATCAGCCCAATGACAGCTCGATACGTAAAGTATATTGCCTATGTGCTAATGGTCTTCATTGGGATCGTGATTGGTCTTTTCTGGTTCTATAAAGATGAGTTGCCTCCCATGAGCGAACTCCAGCATTACACAATGCGTACAGGTTCAGAAGTGTATGATCGAAATGGGAAGCTCTTTCACATGTTTGCTTTTGAACAAAGAAAAATGGTGAATTTGAAGGAATTGCCTCCCTATGTGCCGGATGCATTGATTGCATTAGAGGATAAACACTTCTATCATCATTTTGGCATCGATCTGATAGGAACCACCCGCGCATTTCTCGTTGATATTTTCAGAGGCAGTTTTTCGCAGGGAGCAAGTACGATCACACAACAATTAGCGAGGAATATGTTCTTGACTCTCGATAAGCAGTTGCCAAGAAAAATCAAGGAAGCATTACTCTCATTTCGAATTGAATCGAATTTCTCAAAAGACGAAATACTCGAAATGTATTTTAATAAGATATATTTCGGTAATGGTGTTTATGGGATAGAAACAGCTTCTCTTTACTATTTCGGGAAACATGCGCATAATCTATCTCTTCCTGAAGCAGCAACACTTGTTGGCATGGTACAAAGACCGAATTATTTCGATCCGCAGCGTTTTCCGGATCGTGCAATCAACAGGAGAAATCTTGTTCTAAAAAGGATGCTTGCCGAGAGGAAGATCACAAAGGAAGAATACCAGGAGGCGTATGTTGCTCCTCTTATTTCCAATGAATCGATCCTGGGTGATGAGGCGGCAGATTATTTCCTTGAATACATAAGACTTTATCTTGAAAAGAAATATGGAACCAAAAAATTGTTTGAAGGTGGACTGAAAATATATACAACCATTGATTTCGATTTAACCCAATATTCAGACTCCATGCTCAATCTTCAACTAACGCGTATGGAAGAAAGAGAAGGGATGTGGTTCCGATATAAAAAATATGACCAAAAAGCATCCAATATTGCGACCCCATATCTCCAGGGCGGTGTACTTACAATGGATAATAGAACAGGATATGTGCGGGTGATGATTGGGGGCAGAAACTTCAATCACAGTAAATTCAACCGGATCATGATGGCACGCAGACAACCCGGTTCAGCATTTAAACCGATTTTATATACCGCTGCAGTTGAGAAGGGCTATACTCCCGCTACTGTGATACGTGATGAACCGATGATATTCTATTTGTCTGATGGGACTACTTGGGAACCGCATAACTATAACAAGGGTGAGTATTATGGTTTGACTCGTATGAGGGAAGCCATCACCCGTTCTCAGAACATGTGGGCTGTAAAGACTGTATATGATATTGGAGTTTCTTCTACAATTTCAGCTGCCTATCGTTTTGGACTTACAACTCCACAATTACCAACTTTTTCCCTTGCACTTGGCTCATCTGAAGTTATTCCAATTGAGCTGATATCAGGTTTTACTGCATTTCCCAATAACGGTTACCGTGTAAAACCAATATTTATAACTCGTGTGGAGGACAAAAAGGGTAAAGTTCTCGAGAGAGCTCATGAAGAGCGGAAACTTGTATGTGATTCCAAAGTTGCCTATACTCTTACAAGTATGATGCAATCGGTGATCGATAGCGGAACAGCAACAGTTGCCCGCAGCCAGGGCTATATTTGGCCTGCAGCAGGTAAGACAGGAACGACTGATGATTATCGTGATGCTTGGTTCATTGGTTTCAATCGTGAGATGATAACTGGAGTTTGGATGGGCTTTGACAACAACCAGAGCATGGGATCAGGAATGGCGGGCGGTGTTGCCTGCGCTCCAGTGTGGCCTTATATCATGCGTCGGGCGATAACCAATGAAAACGGAGGAAGAAGACCTGCGATCAATGATAAGAGATATGCATTCGAAGTCCCGGACGGAATGGTTACTGCAAGTATCAATCCCACCACGGGCTTTCTTTCCAAAAATCCCGAGAATGGATTGAACGAGATATTTATTTCAGGAATGGAACCTAAGGTAGCATCTGACAGCTTGCTCTATAATTTTTATCCAACACGTTATCGGCTTCATGACAGGTCTCCATATATTGTATATGAAAACGGAAAATAAAAGGATTCTAAGTGACCCCTCTTGAATTAGTCTTCATAATCCTGGCGTTTGTATTCTTTCAAACATGGATTGTGTTCAGTTATCTTTACCATAAGGGTTTTAAAAACCTGAAACAGGATTACAATTACAAAAAGCGTTATGTATCCGTGATCGTCGCTGCACATAATGAAGCTGACCATTTGCTGCATCTATTGACATCATTAACCAATCAAACCTATCCTGCTGAGATGTATGAGATCATTATTGCCGATGATGAATCCACAGATGACAGCAGATCCATCATTCTTCAATTTGAAGAGAAATACGCCAATGTGAAGCTATTAGAGGTGAAGGGCAGGGATCAAGCCGTCTCTCCTAAGAAAAACGCTCTAACCCAGGCAATTTCGCTTTCAAAAGGGGATATTATACTGACCACTGATGCAGATTGCATCGTTCCCCAGCATTGGATTGAATCGACGGTCGCATCTTTTGCGGACGATACGGCAATGGTTGTCGGTTACTCACGCACAAAACTCAGAGAATGGCGGAAAGCACCATTGGTTCAGAAATTTGAGCATATGGATTTTGTAGCAACCTATCTCGTTATGGCGGGAAGCTACACCATAGGGAAGAGTTTTGCAGCAATCGGACAGAACCTTGCCTATACCCGGGATGCATTTGATAAGGTTGGGGGATTCGGCAGCATTAAACACATGCTTTCCGGTGACGATGTCAACTTGATGCAACTTATGAGATTGGCTGGCATGAATATTAAGTTCAATTTCTCACCCTACAGTTTTGTTTATACTGAACCAATTCCCAATTGGAAGATGCTTGTAAATCAGAGAACCAGATGGGCGTCGAACATGAAAGCGCAGCGTGCACTGAATCCTGAATTTTTCATGATACTTGTATGTATTGTCTGTTTTTATATATGTAATCTTGCTTTGTTTATTATCAACTGGAAAATCGGTTTATTGTTCTTTTTATGCAAGGTATTGATTGAGATTGAGCTATTCTATATGGGTTTCCCATATTTGAAAGCCGACAGAAAGATGCTCTTCTTTTATCCTGTATGGCAAGTCATTCAACCTTTTTTCCTTACCCTGACAACGATACTTGGTCAGTTCAACCTATATCGCTGGCGAGGACGTTCCCCGATCAAAGGGGCAATTCTTGAGAGGGAGACCTGATGAACACTGTGATATTTGATGACAGACTTTGGTGTAATTTCAAACCATTATCATATACGAGATCTGTTGGTGATATTCGTGTTGG
The DNA here is from genome assembly GCA_035402645.1 of Candidatus Cloacimonadota bacterium. Taxonomy (GTDB): domain Bacteria; phylum Cloacimonadota; class Cloacimonadia; order Cloacimonadales; family DAONDQ01; genus DAONDQ01. Next base: position 31,086 of record DAONDQ010000009.1, read on the forward strand.
GATTCTGAAATTGAGGCAGCGGATAGTATCTTATATGAATTCCGATAGTACGGCGATCATCATACCATCAATACTCGAAAAATTGTACAGGGAAAGGCACCCAGAGTGGAGCGTGAATGTCTGCCCAGTGGAAGAATGTTATTATGTGAATTCAAGGATAAAGATCACTGATGTCATCATGAAGGAGATAGAACAGCTTCAAAGTGGTGATGTGATCATGAGTCATGGGATTGTTGTTGCATTTCGATATCAAGGTGATGGGAAACATGCAAGTACTGAGTCAATAGATTCGATTGCTGCACTGTGTAAAAACGAAAAGGAGATAAATGCTGATTTCTGGACTCATAATTGGGATTTTATCTCTGAGAATAAAGAGTGGATCAAAAAGGACTTTGACGAGTTCTTTTATGAGAAGGATAACCTCTTCGAAACGGAAATGGGTGTTACAGTATTAAATCCTTACCAAGTATGGATAGGAGAAGGTGTAGAAATAAAGCCGGGAGTGGTTATTGATGCGAGTGAGGGACCTGTTGTAATCGATGAAAATGCAATGATCATGGCAAACGCCGTGATCATTGGTCCTACATATATTGGGAAAGGCTCAATCATAAAGGTGGCGGCTAAAATCTATGAAGGTTCCACAATCGGACCCATGTGCAAAATCGGTGGTGAAATAGAGGATTCGATCATTCACGGGTATTCAAATAAGCAACACGATGGTTTTCTTGGTCATTCATATCTTGGAGAATGGGTGAACATTGGAGCTGATACAAATAATAGTGATTTGAAGAATAATTATGGTCATGTAAAGATGTATTCGTATCCTGAAGGAAATAAAATCAACACAGGGCTGCAGTTCCTGGGTTGCGTACTGGGAGATCATACGAAGTTAGGAATCAATTGTTCGATCAATACCGGCTGTGTTACGGGTACAGCATGCAATTTGTATGGAAAGGACTTGATTTCTGATTATATACCCGATTTCAGTTGGGGTGAAGGGAAAGATCTTGTGATTCATAAAGTTGAGAAATTCATTGAAACAGCAAAATTGGTAAAAATGAGACGAAAAATGCTCTTTACAAAAACAGAAGAGAATATTTTCAAGTCTGTTTATGAAGAGATTCATGGAATGAGGTAATTCATGCAAGAATGTATAGAAGTAGAATTCAGATCAGGTAGGTTAGGATATTATACAAATCCCAACGAAATTCAGTTGAATCCTGATGATGTAGTAATCCTTGAAGTTGAAAGAGGGGAGGATATTGCGACAGTAGTGCATCTGGCAATGTCCAATCCTGATATTGAAGCGCTTTGTGATAGCGGAAAAGTCTACAAAATAAAGAGAATCGCAACTGAAGAAGATTTGGAGAAACTCAATAATATCATTGAGAAGGAGAACTCAGCCACTGATACGTTTCTTGGCTGCGTCGGAAAATATGATTTTGAAATGAAATTGATTGAGACAATATACCAGTTTGATGGAAACAAATTGACCTTTTTCTTTACCGCTGACGGCAGAATCGATTTTAGACAATTTGTTAGAGAACTGGCGAACATTTTCAGAACGAGGATTGAACTACACCAGACAACAGGAAGAGATGAAGCCAAACGTTTAGGTGGATTCGGCATGTGCGGAAACAAATATTGTTGTACCTCCTATATGAAACGTTTCAATCAAGTAACAATCAAAATGGCAAAAGATCAAAATCTCGCAGGTAACTTGTCGAAGATTTCCGGACCTTGTGGACGACTGCTCTGTTGTTTGCATTTTGAAGAAGATTACTATGTTGAGACCGCAAGAGATTTTCCCGAGATGGGTGAAAGCGTACAAATCAAGGGTGTCACCATGTATGTTTTCAAAAATGATTTTTACAATAAGAAAGTATATTTGTCATCTGATGACCAAGTTATCGATACAATGGATTTGGAAGAATACAATCAACTTAAAGCAAACCAGAAACACTAATGGAGCAGAAATCATTTTTCAGCCTTTTACCCGAAGAATCTCTTGATATAATTCATGAGTTTGATACCGGTAAATTCAGGCTGAAACAATTCTATCAATGGGTGTATGAAAAGTATGTAACTGACATCTCATTGATGACAAATTTGTCATTGGATTTTAGAAACAAAATCAAAGACAGAATAGGTTTCCAGCTTCCTGAAGTTGAAACTGAGTTCAAATCAAAAGACGAAAGTTCAAAGTACCTGCTAAAACTTCATGATAATTCCCATATAGAAATGGTGATCATGCCCGGTGAGGGAAAGAATACGGTATGTATATCATCCCAGGTAGGCTGCAGTAGGAAATGTACGTTTTGCGCTACCGGGACCATGGGGCTTAGAAGGAATCTTTTCGTTGATGAAATCGTAGGGCAGGTGTATCTTGCAAAAAAACTGCTGCTTCCTGGTTCATTAACCAATATTGTTTTTATGGGTATGGGTGAACCGCTTGATAATTATGATAACTTGATCAAAGCCATCCAAATCATTGAATCTGATCCCGGAATGAAGTTCAGTCCCCGGCATATCACTGTATCGACATGCGGAGTTATTCCGAACATAAGGCGTCTGGGGAATAGCGGAATAAAGGTTAAACTTGCAGTTTCCTTGAATTCAGCGATTGAAGAGATACGAAACAAGATAATGCCTGTGAATCGGGTGTATTCATTAAATGAATTAAAAAAATCATTACTTGATTTTCGAAAAAGGACAACATTCAGGATAACGTATGAATATATCATGATTCCTGAGTTTAATATGAGTGATGCTGATATAAAAGCGATTTATAAATTTCTTGGTGATCAGTCATGCAAATTAAACCTTATTGCATTCAATCCTGTCAAAGGATTACCATATCGCTCTCCGGAACCATCTGAAATTGAAAGATTTATGAATTCACTTAATGATCTAAAAATTGCCGTAATATTGCGTAAAAGCAGGGGTTCTGATGTTTCTGCTGCTTGTGGTCAACTTGCAGCAGGTTATACAAATAAAAACTGAAGAATTGTATAAATGAGGTGTATTATGAAATCAACCATGGAAATTGCATTAAGATTGTTTCCACATTTGACGAACCGCAAGTGTATGTGTGGTGGGAACCACGAAGTATGCATACAATGTAATAGTTGCAGATTTGAAATGCCTTCCCAATTGCCGACAGATTTTGAGCACTTGGCGCAATATATTGATCATACTGCTCTCAAACCTGAAACATCGCAGAAGGAAATAGAAAAGTTATGCGCGGAAGCTGATGAACTTCACACTATGGCAGTGTGCGTGAATCCCATTTACGTCAAAACAGCAAAGAAAATGGTGAATAATGCGAAAGTTTGTTCAGTCGTTGGATTTCCTTTAGCTGCTTCCAAATCAGATGTTATTTATGAAGAGACAAAACAAGCGCTTGAAGACGGTGCAAGTGAAATTGATATGGTCATCAAGACTAATTGGTTAAAGGATAAAAAGTATAAAGAGATTGAAGAAGAAATCGATGGAATAGCAAAATTGGTACATAGATACGATGCTCTCCTTAAAGTAATACTCGAGAATTGTGTTCTGACTGATGAAGAAAAGATTATTGGCTGCTTGATATCCAAAAGAGCTGGCGCTGATTTTGTAAAGACATCGACCGGGTTTAATACCAGTGGTGCAACCGTTGAGGATGTAGCGTTAATGCGAGATGTTGTTGGTTTTAAACTTGGTGTTAAGGCTGCAGGAGGTATCCGCACAAGAGAACAGGCAATCGCAATGCTGAAAGCAGGTGCAAACCGTATCGGAGCAAGTAAAACTATAGATATAATCAAAGGATAGAGATGATCATCAAACTCGCAGGTTACAACATAGATAAATCTTTGATTGATTTATTACCTGATCAAACCAAAGCCACACCTGAAATTCTCTCTGCAGCATATGCGAGAATCAGTAGAAGTTCTAAGAGTGTCTCAGATTTGAGGAAGGAAGCAATTGAAGAGATAGTGAAAACCCGAAAATCGAATGAAAAGATCATATATGAAATGGGGCATAGTTCTGTTGCAGAACATGCTGTTTTTAATTTTGATATAATTGGAATATCACGCTATCTTGCTGAATTCGTACAAATGAGCAGATTGGCTTCATTTACCGAAAAATCGCAGAGATATGTGACTTCAGAAGGAAGTTTCGTAGTACCGAAAGAACTTGATGGACATCCTCTTCGTGACAAGTATGTAGATTATATGAAAAAAATGATAGATCTGTATTTTCATATGTACCAACAAGCCCTGGGGTTACCGGAAGTCCAAGAAATAGAGTCCAAGAGGGAAAGAGAAGGTCGTGCAAAAGAAGATGCGAGATATTTTCTACCACTAGCAACTGAAACGCAGATGGGGATGACGATAAATGCCCGTAACCTGGAAAGGTTGCTTAGAAGATTAGATGCACTTGATTTATTGGAAGCGCATGATTTAAAAAACGCTCTTCAAAGTGAAATTGAAGGTATCGCACCTTCACTTATTAAATACACTATTTCAGATGAATTTGATCGACAGACGATTTTCAAAGAATCAAAAATACATCCTACCGATATCCAAAAGACAAGACTGGTGGAACATCAACATGATATTGATGTAAAGATACTGGCACATATGTTGTTCATTGAAAAGGGTGGTACTGTCAGGGGTTGGATGGATGTTTTTGAAGAACTTGATCAAGCTTTTCAGCAGAGATTCTATGATCGTCTGTTCAGTGAAATGAAATCTTATCATACAGTTCCGCGTGCATTTGAATTTGCAAATTTCACATTTGAAACTGTCATGTCCGCTGCGTGCTTTGCTCAGTTTAAAAGACACCGTATGGCTACAATTCAGCGTGCCCCATATCAAATCAATAACGGACTTATCATCCCTCCCATATTCCAGGATATCTTCAGTAGTGATAAGCTTAGGACACTACAAAACGCAATCACTGAGATATACAAAGGGGTATCAAAAATCGGGAATGGGATCGCATCTTATGCTTTACTGAATTCCCAGAAAGTGCAAGTCATATACCAGATGAATCTCAGGGAGATTTATCACTTTGTCCGCTTGCGTTCAGATTCGCATGCCCAGTGGGAAATAAGGGAATTATCAAATAAGATGATAGCTCTCGTCCAGGATAAATGTCCGATGGCTTCAGCCAAATTAATGGGAAAAGATGAGTTCGATAAAATGAACCAATAATTTATGAACATATAAAAAAAGCCCCCGTTATGGGGGCTTTTTTTGATTCATGTATTAAAAGAAACCTTTCTTGGTCTGATTCAGCAATGGTTGTAATGCAGAAATTCGAGCATTGATATCTGAAATAACCGACTTATCGGCGGTTCTCGTTTTTGCAGCATTCAATTGCTCATCAGCTAACTTAAAATAGTTATATGCATCTTGTTTTGCAGCATCTCTTTGCTTAATCAATGCATCGGCTTTCTTACCGATTGCCTTGCTTGCTGATTTTTCCAAATCAACGAATTGATTGTACTTATCTGATCCACGCTTCTGGTTTATTGAAGATAAGATAAGATACGGTGAGTAATTTGAAGGATCATTCTGAATGGACATCGTTGCATTCATTTCCGCATTGCTCAAATCGTTCATAGCACTATAGACATCGGCAAAGCGTAAATATAGTAATGAACTTTCAGGAGCAAATATCTTCAATTGATTCAACGTATTCAAGGCTTTTTTATTGTAAGATAATTCTAACGCAGAATTCTTCTTATCAGCAGCATCACCGGCGGCAGCTCTATAAATACCTGCTAAATTGTAAAAGGCGGAAACGTTTGTTGGATTCGCAGCAGCAACTTGTTCGAATTTCTTTACTGCATCATCAAGCTTTCCTGTACTTTGATATGAAAAAGCGAGTTTCTTGGCTAACTGAGGATCATCTGGATAGGAAAGAGTAGCTTTCTCAAGATAGGGAATTGCATCGTTGTATTTTTTATCATCATAATACAATAAGCCATAACGATAAATAGCTTTGTTATAAGTAGGATTGATCACTAACGCCTGATCAAGTGATTCCGCTGCTCCTCTGCTATCACCATTTTCTGCTTGCATGTTGGCAAGTGCTAACCAGATTTCTTCATCTTTGGAGAGTTGGGCTACTTTTTTCAATGTTTGAAGTGCTGACTCGGTTTTATTCTCTTCTTTATAAGTGTTGAACAATGTATTGAGTATCTTAACATTTGTTGAATCGAGGGCAACACCTCTGTTTAAATATGATTCAGCATTTGCATAGTCTTTCTTTTCAAGATAGATACTACCTAAATATAGAAGAGCTGTTACATTCTTTGGATCTGCGGAAAGAACCTTCTGGAATCCTTCTTCAGCAGCTTGATTGTTTTCCTGGTCAAATTGTTGTGTTGCTTGAGCAACCATCTTTGTAATTTCATTTGTAATGAATGCGTCTACTTTCGTAATAAAGTTCTTCTGCATTGATTCCCAACGTTCATACTTATTCTTCGTGACGCTGAAAGAGATGGGTGTCACTTCACTCGTATTTTCACTGTAAACTTTGGTTTGAACTTGGAATGTTCTGGAATCAATTGTAGTAACAGTTCCTGTGATTACAATATCGACACCAAGCTTTTTACCGGTTTCTAAAATATCATCCGGATCAAGTTCGTCGATCTTCTTGCCGTTTAAATCACCAAGAGCTTCTTTTGATTGTTTAATTCCAACCACTTGAAACTGAGAATTTTTTGAAAAAATCAGTTCAAGATCGCGAATATTCAGCATTTTAACAATGTAATCACTGCTTCTGTCCATTTTCTCGAAAGGCATGATTGCAACTTTCGTATTGGTTGCAACAAGAATTGAACTGAAAATCAACAGGAACAAACTAACTACGATGAACTTTCTCATCATTCCTCCATATTATCATTCAGGATATTCTGTTTAATTTATCTAATTAAAAACCACATTTATTCGCTTGAAATTCATTGTCAATGAGATATGCTTAGTATTTTAAAAAAAAGTTCCAGATTATACATTTCCATCTTCTCTTATAATACGAACTGAACCACTAAAAAATGGCTGCTTAATTCCACCGGGCATGTTCAAGACGATGGCTCCTTCATAATTAACGTGTGAGAAATATCCTGTATATGATCCAAAATCTGTGTTAATTTCAATTTTCTTGTTCTTTAAAAAGGAATGTTCATTATGGAACTGAATTGTAGAATTTGTATGATTTTCCAAGATTAGAGGCAATTCGTTAAGCAAATAATTGTATATAGACGTTATAAGAGCTTTGTTATCAGTTTCTTTGTGCAAAAATATAAGAAGTGATGTGGAAAAATCTTGGATATCCGATGGCATGCTATCAATATTTGTGTCTATGCCTATGCCAATAAGTGTATAACTTAAGGAAGGATAGTTTTCAGATAATATCCCTGCGATCTTCTTATCACCAAGCATAATATCATTGGGCCATTTTAAATATAGTGATTCACCGATTTCGGGATACATTTCAATAAGTGCTTTAAATATACAGTTTCCTATGAACAAAGTGATGCAGTTCAGTTGATTTAAATTGTAAAGGGCTGCTGTCATCCAAATCCCACCAGTGGGGGATATCCACGTTAAATTGTTACGTCCTCGCCCATTTAATTGCTGGTCAGCAATAACAAGAACATTCCCGTTAACTGCATTTTCTTTTATCAACGATAGCACTTGTGTTGTTGTGCTGCTCAATTTAGTGTACCAAAGACATTCGTCAAAAAAAGGATGTGAAAAATCAACTTTCATTTCGCCTCAAATGATCAGCATCGCATCGCCATAGCTGAAAAATCTGTATTTCTGTTCAACCGCAATATGATATGCATTCATTATATTCTCATATCCAGCGAACGCTGCGACGAGCATTAATAAAGTTGATTCAGGCATATGGAAATTAGTGATCAACCCATCTATAATTTGGAATTGTTTTCCAGGATACATGAATAAGTCAGTCCATGATTCTCCTGGTACTAAAACACCATCTTGAGCAAAACTCTCAAGGGTTCTTGCACTTGTAGTTCCTACTGCTATTATCCTTTTATTATTTATTCTGGCAGTATTAATTAAATTAGCCGTCTTTTTCGTAATCTGACAATATTCTTTATGCATCTTATGCTCCAATATATTGTCTGTCTTAACCGGACGGAAAGTTCCTAAACCCACATGAAGAAGAATATCTTCAACAATGACCCCCTTCGATTTTAATTGGTTTAATAACTCGTCGGTGAAATGTAATCCTGCTGTAGGTGCAGCTACCGAACCTTTCTCTTGTGCATAGATAGTTTGATAATATTCTTTATCAGTTTCATCCGGTATATGTGTGATATAGGGAGGAAGAGGAACTGAACCTGCTTGATCGAGAACTTCCCAGAAATCTCCTTCCCAGAAAAATTCAATTATTCGGGTCTGTTCTTCATCATAGCCAACGATTTTTCCTGTCAACCCATGGGAAAAGATCAATTCAGTTCCGATATGGCAACGTCTTCCCGGTCTCACGAGAGCTTTCCAAGTAGTATTATCAATTTGATTAAGCAGAAATACTTCTGCTTTTCCACTGCTTATCTTATTACCCAATAACCTTGCGGGTATCACTTTTGTATTGTTAATAATAAGAACATCACCGCTATTCAAGAAACTGGTGATTTCATTGAACATGCAATGTTGGATATGCCCCGTGATTCTATCCAGGTATAGAAGCCTTGAGCCAGAACGATCGGCTAAGGGCTTTTGAGCAATCAGTTCTGTGGGTAATTCGTAGTAGTAATCACTTTTTTTCGTATGGAACATTCACTGCATCACTCAGTCTGGCACGGAATTTACCGAAGGATATCTTGCTTTCCAATTGAACTGGAATCTTATATTGATCATTTGTGACCCAAATCAGTATTTGACCGGTTTGTTTAAAAATCGCTTCTCCTGCTAATTTAGGTTCGATTACAAGACATTCTTTCTGCCCAAAGATCGTATTGACCTTCTCGATTCGATGAATAACGACTCGGGTAGTATAATTAATGCCATCAGTACTACAACGAATATAGATATCTCTACCGACTTTCAAGTCTTGCATCCTAGTAAGATAGAAGGCACTAAAAATGTCCTGGGTATTATCGAGTATGGTGGTTTCCTTATCTTTGAAGCGATTTTGCTTATATTGCCAACGTCTATAGAGACAGGTCTTGGTATCTGGATCATACATGCTGACTCGATATTGCCTATATTTACCTTCATTTAAATTCTTAGTAAATCGAAGGGATACTTTTCTGTTTTTATCCCAAATAGCTTCTATGGAATCCCGAACCTTGAAAAATGTATCAAAAAAGGGATAGGTTTTCGCATTAGAAGTAATTCTATAAGATGGTATTTGATTATTGTACATATAGTCATTTACTTCGAGAGTTGCTTCTGCTGCATTAATCCCGCCATAACTGACTACAAATGTGAGCTTTTCACCGGATTGAAAAGCAAACAAAATGGTTGAAAACAATGAAAGTAAAAAGATGATCAGTGATGTTCTCTTTATCATAATTTTCCTCCCGTTAGGAATATCTCCTCTCCTGTTAGATATGTGTTATTCTCTGAAACAAGATATTTGCATAAAGGATATATATCCTCTGCATTAGCAATACGTTTCAGAGGAATTTTTGACAATTCATTATTAAAATAGTCATTTCTGAAAGCTTGATATTCATCGTCAAAATGATGTGTCTGCGTTATTACTGGGCCTGGAGAAATCACATTGATCAATATCCCGCTGTCTGCAAGTTCTACAGCTACACTTTTACATATATTCGAAATCGCTGCTTTTGATGCTGCATATGCTGAACCATATGCCAACCCTTTTCTCGTTACATCTGAACCAAAGAGGATAATTTTGCCATAACAATTTTCTCTCATTATGGGAATTACGGACTTCAAAACATGAAAAGTTATTTTTACATTAATAAGCAGGGTATCAAGCCATTTCATTGGATTTGAATTCTCGAGCAATGATGAATCATCGCTTCGAACAGTTGCTGTCTGAATCATTGAACCAATCTTCCATCCGGACGAATTTGATAACCCTTCTATTGCTGAACTTAATGCTTCAAAATCTGTCATATCTGCTGATGATATCAAGTATTGCCCTGGGAATTCCTTCAGAAATGATAGATGATCGGTATTGTTATGGATTATAAGCAGTAATTTTGAACCTTCCCTGAGAAAATTCTCTGCTAGAGCTGATCCAATATTGCTATTTGCACCGGTTATCAGAATCGCTTCATCCATATGTAATCCTATCTAGAATGAAATGTGAGACTTGAAATTTACTTCCAGATGCAACGAACTTAGATGCTTTTGAGAGCATTAGAATTTCAGTATTCACTTTTCCGCTTACATTAATATGATTCGCAATTATCCAATCAAGATTCTTATGAATTAGTTTATCTAGTGCATATTCTTCCAAGTTCTCTGTCTCTGCTGCAAAACCAATTAACATGTGATTCGAATCCTTGATCTTTCCCAGTTCATATAATATATCATCTGTTAATTTCAAATTGATATTCGGTATTGATTTTTTCTTTATTTTTTTATCAATCTTAATTTCCGGGGTAAAATCTGCAACTGCTGCCGTCATTATTATGATATCGTTGTCATTATATAAGCCCATGACCGCTTGCTTCATATCTTCAGCAGATGTTACGGAAATTGAGTCGAGGTAATAAGGAACCTTTTCATTAATGTTAGCATGAACTAATGTCGTTTTTGCACCGCGAAGAAATGCTGCCCTTGCCAAATCTATGCCCATCTTTCCTGAAGATCTATTTGTAATGCTCCGAATAGGGTCAATGCTCTCAATAGTCCCACCTGCTGTTATGAGAATTCTTTTCCCTTTCAGATCTAGCCGATGTTCCAGATAGGTAGCAATTGCATATGTGATTTCTTCAATATCAGGGAATCTGCCTTTTCCTTCGTACCCACAAGCAAGATTACCCTTATCAGGATCAAGACAAAAAATACCTCTTTTACGTAAAATATCCAAGTTTGATTGAACGATAGGATTCGAATACATATTTACATTCATCGCAGGTACGAATAGAATAGGTTTCGTAAATGCCAATATTGTGGTCGATAGAAGATCATCACTAAGTCCATGTGCTGTCTTGGCGATCATATTTGCAGTTGAGGGAGCAATAACTAAAATATCTGCCCAGTCTGCTAGGGAAATATGGGCTATTGGGTCATTGATATCCCATTGGTCCCAATAAACCTTCTGGTGTGTAATTGCTGCAAAATTGATTGGTGATATGAATTCTCTGGCGTGATCAGTCATTATTGTGCGTACAATTGCACCCGTCTTGGAAAGATTACTTGCCAGTTCAATCGCTTTATAGGCTGCAATTCCGCCTGTAACGCCTAAAAGAATTTTTTTATTTTGCAACATATATCACTCACTTGTTGATTTATAATATTAGACAGTTTTCGAGAGAAATTCCTTTAATCTTATAAACGAATTCTAAGAAGATGTAAATAAAAATCTAAATGAGTTTATTGCTGATATAAAAAACCTGATTCATTTTGAATCAGGTTAGATAAAGAAACCTATTTCGAAGCAGGTTTACTACAAATTTTACAAACTTTGATTGTCTGATCTTCCTGTTTTAATTCATATATTACTTTTACACCAGTACGTTTACACAGCGGACATTCGCCACGACCATGAAAAGGAAGACTTACAATACCTTTACCACGATGATTCTTACCCATATGATTGATCCTCACTATATATTCAATATGATTGACAAACGATTGAGCTTAGTCATTAGGTCAAGAAAAATATTAGGTTGGTATCTAGGAATTATGAGGATTACGTTTTATGAAATGATACTAATTTATGTATCAAATATTTGACTTGACGTATGAATATAGTTGGATAAGTTGAGTAAATTCATAGACAAAGAATAATAGGATGTACTTTAATGGAAAACAAGATATATTCGAATAATCATGAATTTGGCCTATTGAACTTGCTATATGCAATCGTTCAGAAGAAGAATTTTGTTTTAATATTCACAGTTATTTTTGCCATAATAGCCATTGTTTATTCTTTGCTCACACCCAAATTATGGGTATCTACAACGACAATTCAACCTATTACGGAATCAAATGATGGCATCAATCTTGATACTGGTCTTCTAGATATGCTAGGAGGGGGAATACTTTCCAATGCAGGTGGATATTCAAGCGATCAGTTTGTTGCAATCATGGAAAGTAGAACTTTTAGTGAAGATGTTATTCGCAAATTCGACCTTATCAGATATTTTAATATTAAATCTGATAATTACCGTGAAGCGATGGAAAATGCGACAAAGAAATTGAAATCACGAATCATATCAATTAGCATCGATCCTAAAATTAGCATTATAACCATTTCTGTAGAGACGAAGGATAAAAATCTATCACAACAAATTGCACAATACTATGTTCAACAGCTCGATAAATATAACCGATATGTAAAAATGACAAAAAGTCGTATGAAAAGAGAATTCCTTGAGAAGAATGTTGATGATGTGAAAGTGAAAATTGATTCCTTGGGAATAGCCATGAAAGATTTTCAGTCCAAGTACCACGTTGTTGCTCCTGATCAGCAGACCCAATCAATGATAAGTTTATATTCAGAGGCTATTTCAGCATTGGCTCAAACAGATTTGGAACTGGAAATGGCTAGACAATCCTATGGAGGTAATTCACCGCAAATTGTCACTCTTCAAAAAAGAAAAAGTATTTTGACTGACAGGTTGAAAGACCTTGAGGGGAAAAATGCTGAGATCAATCCAAAATACATGTTACAAATCGATAAAATTCCTGATATATCTTTGAGATATGCGCATTTAACTATGAATTTAGAGATTCAAAAGAAGATTTTTGAATTTTTATATCCACAGTTTGAAGCTGCAAAACTGGATGAATTAAGGGATATGCCAACAATGCAGATTATTGACAAAGCAAATTTAGCCGGATTACGTTCGAAACCTAAACGTGCATTAATTGTGATAATGGTGACCTTGTCTGCATTTTTATTAGCTAGTATTATTTCAATCATAGTTGTTTTCATTCCCGAATCGCAGAAATCAGTACTAAAGAGCATATTAAAAGAATTGAATTTTAAAAAGTACTAATTAGTTCCCATGAGTTTAGATACCGATAAAATCGAGAGACAGCAAAACATTACGAGTATTAAATGGAATAAGATATTCGCTTTAATATTATTCCTTTATGCGTTATTGGAGTTCACACCGATTTATCCGAGGCTAAATACAGTTTATCTTGGCTTTCTTACTATCCTAAGCATGGTTATTTATATATTCGGATATAAAAAAATCTTGTTTGATATTCATAATGCTGAAGTATATCTCTTTTTATTTTTTTGGTTAGCGATAAGTTTGCTGAGCGTGTTATGGGCGAAAAACGCTAAAGCAGTGTTAAGTTATTCTATATTAATCGCTCACTATATTCCGATTTTCCTCATCTTTTCTACTTTCTTTATGAATCTCAAAAATCAACGAAATCTCGTGATTTTTTATCAATTTATTGCTTTGGCATACCTTGGTATTTCTGTCTGGGAACTTATTTCAGGAAATCATCTTCCTGGTTCAAAACATTATGGAGAGGTATATCCTATACCATCAGGACCATTTTATAGCGAAAACATGCTTGCTGCATTTTGGTTGATATTAGTCCCATATTTAATGGTTCCCAGTTGGTTAAACAAGGGATACATTCTAGGCACAATAACGTTATTATGTACGATTGGAATTTATTTGATCATTATTCTGCAGAGTGCAAGAATCGCTATTATTGCATTAGCCGTGGCTTTTCTAATCTATCTTGTAACATGGGCTTCAAATAAGATCAGAATTTCATTTCTTCTAATTATTATTTTGATCCCTTTGTATTTTTCCCATTTTCAACCCAATATATGGTTATTCGTTAAAGGATATACTGAGAGTCAACTCCAGAGCCTACATAATGAATCAGAATCAGCAGAAATTGGCTCAATTCAAATCAGAATTCACCTTATTAAAGAAGGGATCGATATGTTGGTTGGCAAAGGTCTAGTAGGAGTTGGAAGTGGTAATTTCGAAGAAGAAATGAGTCATGGGAGATCGATCAGAACTGGTAATATCATTAATCCTCATAGTTATGGAGTCGAAATTTTAAGCAGTTTTGGATTAATAGTTTTTTTGGGTTTTCTCTACATGTATTTATTCTGGATAGTTTCACTATGGAAATTGATGAAGAAGTGTAGTGAAGAAATGAAACCATTTTATCGAGCGAATTTCTTATCATTATTGATGTTCCTTCCTGCTTCATCTCTTCCGAGTTCAATACGTATCTATTTTCTTGTTTGGATTTATTTTGCTGGAATTCATAGTACATGTATTCGAGGTAATGAGATTTTCGCAAAGAATACATTTTCCTCCAACAAATTAAATAATTCCGATTGAATCGGTTAGATTATCATCATGAGAATGAGAAATAATTCAATGGAGAGAAAATGAAGATAAAAATAGTTTTTCTGGTTACAGTCATATTCGGCTTTTTTCTTTATTCAGGATGCAATCTTGATACAATCGTTAATAATAATGATTCAAATCCTTCTTCAAGTATCTACAATATTTCGATGAATAAAGCATATCCTCTCAATACGCCAACCTATGATGGTTCGGGTCAATCTATTCATCCTGATATTCTCTTGCTACCAACTAATGTCTATTCCACTTGTGGTAAGTTTATTTTAGCTTTGACACCATATCCGGGAGGTAATAATCAATTCGAGAATCCCAGTTTACTAACTAGCAGCAATGGAATCGAATTTACTATTCCTGATCACGTTATAAATCCATTAGTCCCTACACCTGCACATGGGCATAATGATGATCCTGATATCCTTTTTAATCAAATGAATCATCAATATTACTATTATTATCTTGAAACATGTAAGCCTGATTCCCAGAACTTTGTTCTTCTAACAAGCAGTGATCTAGGAAATTGGAATAAAAATGTGATTATTCATTACGATCTTCATAACGATCCAGATTTTGTAGTATCGCCCTCGGTAATTATCGATCAAAATGATATTTGGCATTTAATCTATGTGAACAATATTGGATCAAATCGAATTGAGTCTATGAATTCAACAAATGGAGTACAATGGGATGAGAATTCTAAAATAATCTTAAATCTTGGTGAACCTTTAAATTTTCGACCATGGCACATTGATGTCTTTCAATCATTAAATATGTATTATATGCTCGCTTGTGGTATGGCGGATCATCCAAATTTATATATAGGACGAAGCCAAGACCTTATTAATTGGGATTTTAGCCCGGAGCCTATTCTTACTCCTCAAGAAACAAATTTGAATTGCAATCGTATATATCGCTCATCTGGGTTTGTTATAAATGATGTAATTTATATCTATTTTTCATATATATCTCCCAATAATCAATGCAATATTGGAATTTTTAAGACAAAATTGGATTCGATCGAGTTTTAATTTTTTTTACATCCCTTCAAATGAAACAGATTAGACTAATATTTACTTATGCTATGCATTACAATACATCATATCGTCAAATCTATTCAGATTTCCCTATTTTGATAGATGATCCTGGATTGTTGAAAAGCAGATAATGAATTACCTGCAATAGTTTGTATGAAATATATATCAATAAACTGTACTTTGAAAATTATGTAATGGCAATAATCATAACGAGTTAAAGATGACGGAACAAAATAATGCTTGACGGTAATGTATAGGAATATATATAATACACACATGTGCAATATGAGATGATAACTTATTCAGGAGGATAAGATATGGATTATTCACAACTGGCAATGGATACGGCATTACAACTTGGGGCGGAATATGCAGATATCCGAATTCAAAATACCCATTCTGAAGTTATATTCATCAGGAACTTGAGCGTAAAAGCACTCAATGAAGGTGAGTTGTTCGGTTATGGGATTCGTGTGTTCAAAAACGGAGCCTGGGGATTTGCGCATAATAATATTTTTACTTCTCAGGCTGTACAGGATACTGTAAAGAAAGCAATGATAATTGCGTTAAATTCTGCAAAAATCAACAAAAAGCATAAGCTTCATTTATCACCTGAAAGGAGTTATAAAGACAAATTCAAATCTCCGATGCAAATTGACCCTTTTAAAATATCAGTAAAAGATAAAGTAGATTCTCTTCTTGAAGTAAGCAGAACTCTTTTAAGTTATGCACCAATCAAAGTGGTTCGAAGCTACGTTATAACTGAACAGAATGAAAAAATCTTTGCATCTTCTAGTGGCACATATCTTGATCTAAAATATACACATATTACTCCGATGTATTCTGCAACGGCAGTTACTGAGAAAGATACTCAATCAAGATCATTTAATCCAGGCGGAAGGAATGCAGGTTGGGAATATATGGAGGAGTTGGATTTACTTGGTAATGCTCCTCGAGTAGCTGAAGAAGCAATCATGAAGGTGAATGCAGAAACCCTGAAAGAAGAAAAGCGCCGTGATTTGATTCTTGATCCAGCAAACCTATCTCTTACAATGCACGAATCTGTTGGGCATCCAACTGAACTTGATCGGGTTCTTGGCTGGGAAGCTGACTACGCAGGTATCTCTTTTGCAACACCTGAAAAGTTAGGTGTTTTCCAATATGGTTCACCTATTGTTAATTTCCTCGGAGACAACCTGTTACCAAATGGACTCGCAACACTTGGATATGATGATGATGGTGTACCAGGTCAAAAATGGTATATCATCAAAGATGGTATATTGAATGAATACGGCAGCACCAGAGATACCATTGATTTCATTAATGGGCAATTGAGCCGCGGATGTAATAGGGCTACATATTACTTTGATTTTCCAATTAATCGTATACCAAATCTATATCTTGAAGCTGGTAAGAAGGAATTATCTCCATCTCAGTTGATTAATGATACCGAAGATGGTATTATAATCGAGGGCCAAGGTTCTTTTTCCATTGATCAGCATCGTGTGAATTTCCAATTTGGGGGAGACCTGTTCTGGGAGATCAAGAATGGGAAAAAAACTCGTATGTTAAAAAAGGTACTTTATAAGTCGAACAATCCGGAATTTTGGAATAGTTGTGATGCAATATGTGATCAAAGATACTGGAAATCATGGGGTGTAAGTAACTGTGGTAAGGGACAACCTCCCCAGACAGGACGCATGACACATGGAGCTGCACCATCAAGGTTTAGAAAAATTAGAGTGGGAGGTTCACAATGAGTGCAAAAATGAATGTCAACTCTTTGTATAATCTAATCAAAAAGCATTGTGAGGCTGATGATTTTCAAATACGTATTTCAGAATTTGAAAGTCTGGAAACAAGATTTGCGCAAAATCGAATCACCCAGCATATAGCGGGTAAAAATACAGATGTTTCAATTCAGGTAGCAGTTGGAGAGAAATGGGGATCTGCCAGAACGAATCAGATTGATGAAGAAAACATCCTCAAAACTCTTCATAAAGCACATTGCATTGCTCTACTGAATGAAACCGATCCTGAATTTCAGCCGTCAGAACCTGCTTCAAAATATATCGAATACACGAATTATTATGGTTCCACGCAAAAATTAAAAGTACAGGACCATATCGAAATAATCAGTCAATGCATTGATAATGCTGTTAAAAAAGATGCTACTATTTCCGGGATGACTGAACATCATTTGATTGAAAGGCATCTAATGACCCAAAACGGTTTTATCGGACACAACCAAGAATCGAGATTCGAGCATTCTATGACCATGAAAAAGGATGATAGAGAAACAAAAGTTTCACGTTCTGTTCTTGATTTTACGGATTTTGATTTGAATTATGAAATCAAACAGATCAATGAGCAATTTGACAGTTTAACTTCACCGGTAGTCATGGAACCGGGTAAATATAACGTTATCCTGCGTCCCAATGCCGTAGTAGAATTGTTTATGTTCATGCTTTATAGTTTCGATTTAAGGGATGCTGATGATCGGATGACTCCCTATACAGGTCAGATTGGCAAAGAGATGTT